>JAPKDN010000215.1 GCA_028822575.1 Alphaproteobacteria bacterium
GGCGGTGGCGGTGGCGGTGGTGGTGGTGGTGGTGGTGGTGGTGGTGGTGGTTCAACTCCCGCACCGGTCGGGCCACTCATACCAGTTGGGCCGGCTCCGGTGACTGTTCCAAACATCGCGGTGCCGGTCGCGGCGACGGTAACTGTCGGTGGTTCGGCGGTGGCGCCGACGCTGCCAGGAGCCGATCTTGGGCAAAGCTTCACCAATAATACCGGCGCGCATGGAGCGGCGGCGCTCATTTCCGGAGGGCGGGTTGACGCGACCTTGCCGCCATCGACGACGATGACGGTCATTGGCCCATCCGTGGCGCAATCGGCGGCGGGAACGCAGTCGTTTTTTGCTGGTGGGATTAGCAACCAGGTGGGCGGTGGCGCCGGTGCGGTGGCGCTTACAAACTCGGTGGCTCTGTTCACGGGTTCGCGGGCGGCGGGAGTTACCATCGACACACGTTGGGTGACGCCGACAGCGGCGGTCGTCTCAGGCTCTCCGATCGTAATTACCGGTTCGACAAACGGTGGAACCCGGCAAAGCGCGTTGATGATCGACGGGCGCGGCCTGCCGTCGGGCAGTCAGATCAACCTCGACAATGTCGACTTCGCCGCCCTGATCGGGAACATGACCGTGGTCGGCGGTGCGGGGCAGAATTTTGTTGCTGGAGATGACGCTCAGCAATTTATTTCGTTGGGCGCTGATGATGACACGCTTTATGGCGGCGGCGGCGACGATACGGTGGGCAGTGCTGGCGGCGCAGATCTCCTCTTCGGTGACAACGGCAATGACGTTATGAGCGGTGGGACCGGCGCCGACAGTCTTTTCGGCGGCAACGATAATGACCTGATCTATGGCAACCAGGGTCTAGATCTGATCAGCGCCGGCGACGGCAATGACACGGTCTTCGCGGGTCAGAATACCGGCGGAGTTAGGGTGAGCGACGATGGTTTGTTGCGGCAATTGGATGGTATCGAAACGATATTTGGCGGCGGCGGTAGTGATTTGCTTTATGGAAATTACGGCGCTGAGGTCGTTTATGGCGAAATCGGCAATGACACGCTCTATGGCGGGCAGGGGGATGATACCATGCTCGGTGGCGCCGGAGCGGATGTTCTAGCTGGAAACCGGGCGAATGATCACCTCTTCGGAGAGGCGGGGGCGGATGTCTTCGTGTTCACAAATAATGGCGCGGTCGACGTTGTACATGATTTGAACTTGGCCGAGGGCGACAGGATCAGAATCGCCGCGAATATCAATGGAACCGGAGTTGCGACGGCGGCGGATTTGCTGGCCCGGATCGGCGTCGATGCGACGGGCACGACCTTTGTCGATTTGGGGGGCGGCAACGCGGTGCAAATTGTGGGCGTCGCGCCTATTCAGCTAACGACATCGGCCTTTGAGATTGGCTGAGCCGCGTGGCGTCGGCGCCGCTCTCGTGATGAAATGACGCGTACACGAGCTATTTTCTTGCGAGCAGGCGTGACCAGGTCAAAACTGCAACAACACTACGTTTCATAAACCCCCGGCCTGTTCCCGCCGCGAACCCAAGGAGACCGTCATGAACATGGATGGACCGAGCAAGACCAAGGCCAGCGGTCATGTCGCCGCTTTCGCTGATAAGCCGGTGATGGTGCCGGGTCGCCGCGATTTTCTGCAATATCGCGAACTTGGCGTTACCAAGGCGAGTAACGGTCGGATCCGTGCCCAGATTACCTCGGCCTCCAAGGGCCTGTCCGAGGAAACCGGCTGGCACGTGCACCATTGCGAGGGGCAGTTCGTCTACATGCTCAGTGGTTGGGTGGATCTGGAGTTCGCCGGTGGCGAGGTGATCCGCATCAAGGAAGGGGATTCCATGTATATCCCTGGCGAGACCCCGCATAACGAAACCGCGACGTCGAATAAGTTTGAGTTGATCGAGGTCTCGGTTCCCGCCGAAATGGGCACCTCGCCCTGCGACGCGCCGGGCTGAATTGAGCGTCTTGGATCGGCCGAGGTAATGACGGCTTGCTCTCGGTCTAGTTCGGCGGCACGGTTGCTGCACGGTTTCACTTGGGTCGGAGCGCCACGCTATGGCCAGCTATATCGGGATCTCCAAGGTCGAGGGCATTGCTTCGCGACAGGCGCACGCGGATATGCCCGAGGGCACTTATGAGCGGGAGATGAGTAAGGAGGGATTTTTTGGCCCCTCTGCTCAATTCCATCACCATCGCCCCCCCACGGGTTGGAGTGACTGGGAAGGTCCGCTGCGGCCGCGTGCTTTCGATCTCAACAAGCTCGATGGTGATACCGGCTCTCCCTGGCGCGCGGCGACGGTCCTGCATAACGCGCATTGCAAGATGCGGATGTGGCGGGCCAGCGGCGCCATGGACCATCTGGTGCGTAATGGAGATGGCGACGAATTGCTGTTCATCCACGATGGCGTGGGGCAACTGTTCTGCGATTTCGGCCGGCTGGATCTCCGCATGGGCGATTATGTGATGCTGCCCCGCGGCACCATGTGGCGCACCGAGTTCGATGGTCCCGCCGATGTGTTGATGATCGAGGCAACGAATTCTAGCTATAAGCTGCCGGAAAAAGGGTTGGTCGGGCACCACGCCTTCTTTGATACGGCGATGCTAATTTCGCCCACCATCGATGACGCTTTCAAGGCGCAACAGACGCCCGATGATGCCGAGGAAGAGTGGAAGGTCCGGATCAAACGTCGGGGCCAGATCTCCACCGTCACCTATCCATACAACCCGCTGGACGCGGTCGGTTGGCATGGCGACTTGATGCCAGTGCGGATCAATGTCGAGGATTTCCGACCCCTGACCAGTCACCGCTATCACCTGCCGCCAAGCGCACACACGACGTTCCTGGCCGGTCGCTTCGTGGTCTGTACCTTCTGCCCACGTCCGTTCGAGCAAGATCCGGGCGCGCTCAAGGTCCCGTTCTTTCACAACAATGACGATTATGACGAGGTACTGTTCTACCATCGGGGCGATTTCTTCAGCCGCGACAACATCGACCGCGGCATGCTGACCTTCCACCCCTGTGGCTTTACCCATGGCCCGCACCCCAAGGCGCTAAAGAACATGTTGAGCGCGCCGAAGCTGGAAACTGATGAGTACGCTGTGATGGTTGACACCCGTGACGCGCTGGAAGTCGGGGAACTCCCGGCGGGAGTGGAGAACGAGGGGTATGTGAAATCTTGGAGCGCTCGGCCGGAGCCGGTGGAATGAAATTGGGTTCCCTAAAAATTGGTGGCCGCGACGGTACACTATTAGTGATTAGCGATGATTTCTCTCGTGCCGCGCCGGCCATTGGGATTGCGGCGACGTTGCAGACCGTCTTGGAAAATTGGGACGAGGCGGCGCCACTACTGAGCGCTCTAGCGGACCAGGTGAATGCCGGCACCGCGCCTGGCCTTGCTCCCTTCGACCCCACCGCCATGGCCTCGCCGCTGCCGCGCGCCTATGCTTGGCTGGATGGCTCCGCCTATGTTGGTCATATGGAGCTGGTGCGAAAGGCTAGGGGCGTGGCATTGCCGCCGAGTTTCTGGACTGATCCGCTAATGTATCAGGGCGGCTCCGACGGGTTTCTTTCGCCGACTGATCCGATCCTGGTGGAGAGTGAGGATTGGGGGATCGATTTCGAGGGTGAGGTCGCCGTAGTGGTCGACGATGTGCCGTTTGGCGTTTCCGCTATTGATGCTGCGGCTCATATTAAGTTGGTCATGCTGGTCAACGATGTCAGCCTCCGTGGGTTGATTCCAGCGGAATTGGCGAAGGGTTTTGGCTTTGTACATGGCAAGCCGCCGACCGCCTTCGCGCCGGCCGCGGTCACGCCTGATGCTCTGGGTGACGCGTGGGATGGCCGCAAGCTGCATTTGCCGCTGCTATCCTACCTCAACGACGAAAAGGTCGGCTGTACCGAGGCGGGGGTAGATATGACCTTCGATTTTCCGACCCTGATTTCCCATGCGGCCAAAACCCGTCCGCTTACCGCTGGAACGGTGATAGGCTCGGGGACCGTTTCGAACGCGGATCAGACGCATGGTTATTCCTGTATCGCCGAGATCCGGATGATCGAAACCATCGCCAACGGTGCGCCCAAGACGCCTTTCATGAGTTTCGGTGATCGGGTTCGCCTTGAAATTCTCGACAAGTCCGGCGCGTCGATATTTGGAACAATCGATCAGGTGGTGGAGCAGGCTTAGGGACGTTGGCACAATCGGCTTCCGCGCTTGCCAACGACCTATCGAGATTAGTTTCAAAACGTTAAGGTATTTGGCTGAAATTAGTTTCAAACATTTCCTCTCAGGTCCTTGATAAATAAGATTATTGAATTTATGCCCAATTCGCGGCAGGATAATTCGTAGATATGTTTCGGCGGAACCACCATGGGGAGGTGGGGGCGATGGATCCAGCGGTACACATTTTGGCCAAGGCCATGTTTGGCGTGGTCGACAAAAAAGGCGATCGCAAGGAAGAGCTGAGCAAGACCATGAGCGTTGATTTCAACGAATTTGATCTTCGCTCACATTACGATGAAATGTCGCCGACCGAGAAGGTGGCTTGCTCGGACCGGGCGGAGATTATCGCCGAGGCGCACACGGAGACTGGAACCAAGCCGGCGTGCGACACCGCGCCCACCGGACCTGGGACGATATGATGGGCGAGCTCTGATGCTCCTTTGAATTTGGATTGATGATGGCGGATCTGGACCACGCATGGGTGGAGCAAATAGCTGCCGCGCGTGCTGTGATGACCGCGCACCTGATCGCTCTCAACGCCCAGGACGCCGATGCATTGGCGGCGACCATGCATTTCCCACATTACCGGCTCTCTGGCGGCGTGATGCGAGTATGGGGGACGCCGGAAAACTATCTGGCGGATTTCCACAAACGCGCCAGCGGTGCGTGGCACCACACGCGCTGGGATTCCATCGACGTCCCTATGGCCTCGGTGGACAAGGTGCATCTGGACGTTCGTTTCACCCGATTTCGCGCTGATGATAGCGTGCTTGCCCAGCATCGCTCGCTCTGGGTGATCAGCGAATTGAAGAACGTTTGGGCGGCGCAGCTCAGATCCAGCTTCGCGCCTTGAGGTTGATCGTGACGCGACGTTCGATCACGCTTGCGCGCCGCCTCCGGTCCATTTGATGGATATCTGGATCGCGTTCTTCAACCAGATGACATCAAGTCCCGCGATTTTTTGGCAACCCATGGCTATCGCGGCCTCGATCCTTGCCATCGCGTTGAGGAATTCTGGATAATTGAGCTGTCCGGAAAACACCAGTTCGGTTGACAGGTCGAACGAGACGACGATCGTGCAATCCATGCTCCCATCCGCGCCGCCCTCGCGGCGGGTAGCGCAATGAGGCGACATAGCGTTCGGCGTCGGACATGGATCGGACCAGAGGAAAGCAGATCCGCCCGGCGCCCGTGCCCATGGCTCACTTGACGTAGGCCGCTCGAAACTCGGCGATCCAGACTAGGGGCGCGCAATCGATACCCTGGGTAGTGGCGATCATTACGTGGCGCGTCTTGTGCCTCGTGGAGGAGTGTTCATGGTCTAGGACGACATAGTCCGCGCCGGCCGCCACGACCGCTTACGAGACTAACGCGGGTGGGATGATGCAGACATGTCTGTTAACCCGGCGGCTCGGCTTGGTGAGTTTGGCCTTCATGGTTATCGAAATTATTGCTCAAGCCTCTCGCGGTGGGTTAAGGCGCGCGATTTCCGCCAACAGGTCGACGGCAGGGTCCTGGGCCGTGCGCACGGTCACCGACGTGGCGCCGCAAGTCTCCCAGGGCGTGAAGCGCTGCCGGATGCGGGCCGGTGGGCCACAAAGTGACTTGATGTCAACCCATTCGTCGGGTACCGCCGCCGCCGCTTCGTCCTTGTGGCCTTCCAGGTATAGCTCTTGGATACGT
>JAPKDN010000216.1 GCA_028822575.1 Alphaproteobacteria bacterium
CGGCGGCAGAACGGTGCCGTTCTGATCCGACTGTTTGCGGGCACCGGAAATACGGCTCAACTTATCGAAGTCATGCAGCGCCTTGCGCCCCTCGACCTTCTCCTTCCACGCCGCCGGTAGGGCCTCGTAAACCGCATGCATGTTGGTGAAGCAGGTGAGCCCACCGGTTCGGCTAACCTCAACGCCATGCAGCATTGAGCCCATAGCCGGGATCTGACGATAACTTGAATCCGTGTGCCACTTCTTGGCGCTGGAGAGCTGTTGCTGGACCGGATCGGATGGCGGCACCAGGTTGCCGTCTTCGTCCGTGTTGGAAACCCGGAAGATCTCTTTTACGAACTTCGATTTGATAATGTTCTGGTGAAAGATCTCCGGCTCACCAAAATAGCGGGTCACGGCGACATGTTGTTCATCGGTGATCGCTTGGCCCGGGAAAACCAACACATGATGTTCGATCCAGGCGGCCTGGATCGCCTCACCCTGCTCGACCGAGAGCGGCTTAGAAAAATCGACACCAAGCACTTCGGCGCCGATCGCCGGGTGCAACTTACAGATGGCGAGACCGGCGTCAGTCTGTTCTTTCGCAAGAGCCATGATCCGTATCCTTTTACCTATTGACCTCTGATTACGAAGGCACGTCGGGATGGTCGGCGAATTCGAAACCCATCGCGCGCGCGTGATAGAAGATGCCGCCGTCCTGAATAATCAGAAATTTGGCCTGCTCCGTTCCCCCGTTGTGATGCGAGTGAATGGAAACCCCTGGCGTTACCGTGGTCGCCCAAGGCGCCCAATTCTTGCGGACCCCGTCGATGATTGAGAAACACCCTTTGCCCTGGATAACCAGGGAAACCGCGACCGAGTTATGCCGGTGTGGCGGCTGAACCTCTCCGGGCGGCAAGGTGTTCATCGCCACTGTCAAGGTCGGCAGCACGTTGCGGCTAGCCTCCTGCTTCTCGGAAGAAAGGACCAGCGCCGAACCCGGAATATCCGGGGTCTTACCAATCTCGTAAATCAGCGCGATCTGCCGATCCAACTCGTCGGCGGTGTAGTGTACAGTGTTGGTCGGCGATTGGCCGGGCGCCGGGGATTGCAAGTTCTCAAAGGCCAGCTGCGGCTCATTGGTGACCACCCAAAGCACCGAATCGGCAGCACCGGCGGTGTGGTTTTGGCTTTCATCACCCGCCGTGACGAAAATATCGCCGGGTCCCCAAGTTAGGGTCTCCGCGCCGGATACCGTGGTGCCAGTGCCCTGAATGACATAATGGACCGCGCCGCTGGCGACGAAGTCGGTGCCCAAAGTCTCGCCAGCCCCGATACGCGCGTAATAGGCCATCACCAGGGGCGAGGTCGCGGGGAACGCGCATTTCATAACGTCAGCGGAATCGCAAGGTACCAGGCCCGTCGGCGTCGCCGGGTCCAGGGCCCGTGTCGGCTCGTCAGCAAAGACCGCGTTTGGCACTTCTGGAAGTTTGACGTTAAAGGCATTACCGGTGTTAAAATACCGGGCACGGGCCTCTGCTTGACTGGCTGGATTGGCGGCGGTCTGTGGCGGCAGATCGGCGATGGATGTGGGGCGGACGCTATCGGGCACTTGGGCCTCCAGAATGGCTTAGTATTTCAAGTTAAAATGTACCGCGAGTTTGTCGTGATGGCACGAGTCTTGGCGATCATAAGTGTGGTTGGTGCAACCCACATATGCCGTGCGATAGTCCGCCGATATGAGTGATTCTCCCAATCCGATGACGCCCGCGCGGCGGCGTGTAATCCTGCTGACCTTGACGGCCTCGGTCGGCATATTCGTGCTCACGTCCACCCTGGCGAATGTCGCGTTGCCGCAAATCCAAGGCGCCTTCGCCGCGACCCAAGATCAGATCACCTGGATTGTCACCTCTAATCTGTTAGCCATGGCGGTGGCCACGCCGATGACCGGATGGCTGGACGGTCGGTTCGGGCGCCGGCGGGTGATGCTTTGCGCGTCCGGCGGGTTCATTATCGCCTCAGTTTTGTGTGGGCTTGCGACTTCGCTCGAGGAACTGGTGCTTTTGAGGGCGTTTCAAGGCTTTGCCGGTGCCCCTCTACTCCCCCTCAGTCAGGCGATTATCATCGCAATCTATCCCCGGAACCAGCACTCCAAGGTGTTGGTTCTGTGGAGCATGGGCGTGACCATCTCCAGTATCTTCGCGCCCTTGGTTGGCGGTTATATGTCCGAGGATTACAGTTGGCGCTGGGTCTTCCTGATGTTCGTACCACCGGCGATCGCGTGTTTTATCGCGATTTGGCATTTCATTGAAAAACCCGACGGGTCGCCAACCACCGGGCGCTTTGACTGGTTTGGATTTCTTTTCCTGGCGCTCGCGGTCTCGGCGCTGCAAATCATGCTGGACCGAGGACAGCGACAGGATTGGTTTGACTCGCCAGAGATCATCGCCGAAGCGGCCGTCGCCGTTACCGCTTTCTATCTGTTCATCGCCCATGTCACGACCACCGACCGACCGTTTTTGCAACTCCGGTTGCTACTGGACCGAAACTACGCGGTCGGCATCATCATCGGCTTCACGTTCGGCATGCTTTATTTCACTACTCTGGTGCTACAGCCGACCATGCTGCAAAGCCTTCGGGGATATCCTGACTCGCTGATTGGTATCATTCAGGCTACCCGAGGTATCGGGCTGCTGAGCGGATCGATCGTCCTGCTGTTCCTGCTCAGGAACATCGATCCCCGGATAGTGCTTTTCTTAGGCTTCCTGATCCAAGGCATCGCCGGTTTCGCGATGTCTCAGTTCGACGTAAACATGACGCTTTTTGCGGTTACCTGGACCACCATGCTGCAAGGCTTTGGCGTCGGTATGATGTGGTCACCTATCTTTCTGGTCACTTTCGCGACACTTGAACAGCGCCATGTACCCGAGGCGGCTTCGGTATTTCACCTGCTGCGCAATATCGGCTCCAGCGTTCATATCGCGCTGACCGCCACCTTAGTGGTGCGCAGTGGCCGCTCCACTTATTCCGAACTGATCGAGGCGTTGAACCCATTCAACGAAGCGTTGGTCTTCGGGTCAGTCATGGGCGAATGGTCGATGGCCAGCGAGAGTGGGTTGATGACACTCGCCGGCGAGGTCGAGCGGCAGGCATCCTTGGTCGGTTATACAAATGGGTATTACGCCTATGCCGCAGCGGCGATTCTTGTAATGCCATTGGCCTTCTTCGCCAAGCGGCCGCAGCTGGGGTGAATGCGGTGAAAGTAAGAATTTTGGTTATTTCACCTACAGCTCTTCATAGCTCCTACCCTCGGCCACTTCGGCGACAGACGCGCGCCGGGACCAAGGCTTGGTTGACCCACCGATGAAAATTCGGCATCAGGCAAATGAAACACGAGATCCATCAGGGAACCACTCAATGGCCAAGCTTCTCACCGAACATAAGGCTCTTACCTTCGATTGCTATGGCACCTTGATCGACTGGGAGAGCGGAATTTGGGATGCGGGGCAACCGCTGATCAAGGCAAGTGGCCGCGACGACATTACCCGAGAGACCTTCCTTCGGGCCTTCGCCGTAACTGAGACCGCTCAAGAGCAGGAAACCCCAGCTTTGATCTACCCGGAATTACTGACCAAGGTACATGCCAGCATGGCTAGGGCGTTTGGCCAGCGATCGTCTTCCACGCTTGATCAAACTTTCGGTGCCTCGGTGCCGCATTGGCCGGCATTTCCCGATAGCGCCGACGCGCTCCGGGTCCTAAAGAAGCATTTCAAGCTAGTGATCCTCTCGAACGTCAACCGCGACGGATTCGCCGCTTCGACGCGCAAGCTCGGCGTTGAATTTGACGCGATCTATACCGCCGAGGATGTCGGCTCCTACAAGCCTAATCCGCGCAACTTCACCTTCATGATGGAGCGACTGGAGGCCGAGCACGGGATCAAATCATCAGGCATCCTGCACACCGCACAATCCATGCATCATGATCACGTCCAGGCGGCGGCGCATGGGCTCGCCACCGCCTGGATCGATCGCCAACGCTTGTCCAAGGGCGGTAATTGGGGCGCCACCGCCGAGGTCGCCAACCGACCGACTACCGATTTTCTGTATTTCAGCATGGGTGAGATGGCGAACGCGGTTCGAGCCGCCGGCTGAAGGTCGCCTGTTGCAAGTCTCGCCACCCGAATTCATTATCGCTCTAGACAAGGTAGCTATTACTGGGAGGGCGTGATGAAGGGTGTTGTTTTCGTCGGCAATCGCAAACTGGAAATCCGTGACTTTCCGGATCCCACTCCCGGCCCGCGCGACGTAATCCTGGAGATCAAGGCCTCCGGAATGTGCGGCAGCGACTTGCATCGTTACCGCGCGACCTTCAATACCGGTGACACCTCCTCTGGTATCAAGATGGCCGCCGAGCCAGTGATTGCAGGGCATGAGCCTTGTGGCATTGTCGCCGCAGTAGGCTCGGGTGACGCCGAAGCCGAGGCGCGGGTCGGACACCGAGAAATGGACCAACACAACGAAGGCAGCGGCAGTTGCAAGCATTGCAAGGGTGGCTGGCAGCAGATGTGCTTGGACGGATCAACCGTCTTCGGCGCCAGCGGCCACGGCGCCCACGCCAAATACATGCGGGTCCCAGTCTCGACCCTGGTGCCCCTGCCCGACAAGCTCTCGTTCACCACCGGCGCCGCTATCTCGTGCGGAACCGGCACCGCCTATGGCGCGTTGCGCCGGGTTCAACTGCAGGGTGGCGAGACCATCGCAATTTTTGGTCAAGGCCCGGTCGGCCTGTCCGCGACCCAGCTTGCCACCGCCATGGGCGCGCGCGTGATCGCGCTGGACATCTCCGAGGAACGCCTGGGGATGGCCCGGCAATTCGGCGCCGTGGAAACCGTCAACGCCAGCGCCAATGACCCGGTAAGCGCGATCCGCGACCTTACCCACGGCGAAGGCGCGCACAAGACATTGGAAGCCTCCTCGGCCTCCTCAGCCCGCCAGGCGGCGGTCCAGGCGGTGCGGTCATGGGGCACCGCTTGCTATGTGGGAGAGCGTGGCAACGTGATGATCGACGTCAGCCCCGACATGCTGCGCCGTCAGGTGACGCTGGTCGGCTCCTGGACGTTCTCGACCCAGGGCCAGTCGGATTGCGCCGAGTTCATCGCCGACAACGATATCAACGTCGAGGCGCTGTTCTCCGATCGCTGGACGCTCGATCAGGCGGAAGAGGCGTATAAGAAGTTTGATACACAGACCACGGGTAAGGGTGTGATTTTTCCGAACTAAGCCTGGAGAAGCTTGACCAACTCCGGCATCTCCATAAACACATCGGCGCACCCAACCGCGTGCAGTTTGTCTACATTGGACTCGGCGCCAAAGCCAAACACCGTCATACCCGCCGCAACGCCCGCCGTGGCACCACGCGGGCTGTCTTCTACCACCACGCAGCGCGCCGGATCAGCGCCCATTTGTTCGGCGCAGTAGAGATAGAGATCCGGCGCCGGCTTGGCGACGCCGACATGGTCAGCGGAGTAGATCCGACCGTTGAATCGGGGATACAGCCCGGTGATTCCAAGGGAAACATCCATCTTATTAGGCGGGCCGTTGGAGCCGACGCACATCGGCACCCCCGCCGCCTCAATCGCGTCCAGGACGCCGTCGATGCCGGGTATCTTCTCAAGCTCCTGGTGGAACGCCGCGAACTGCTTTTCATAGATCTTTTCAACCCAGTCATCCGGCAGCTTCCGGCCCAGCTTCTCCTCGGCACCAACCTTGATCAAGGTCAGCTTACCGCCAAGAAACTCGTAGAGCGCGCCATCCGATGACATCGGCAGTCCAGCATCGGTTAAGGCTTCGGCGATTAGGCGGTTTCCGATTGGTTCACTATTCACCAGCACGCCGTCG
>JAPKDN010000217.1 GCA_028822575.1 Alphaproteobacteria bacterium
ATAGTTGCTGACGCCTATACCACGATGCAGACCCTTGGCCTTGCTGGCAGCCCGGCGCTCGGCGAATCCGTCCCAATCGGCGTAGTCCAGACCGTGGCTAAGAACAGCCGGAAAATCACCGCTATCATAGGTTTGCCCGGATGGTGCCTTGTAGGGTATTTGCGCCGCCTTGATGTGGTTACGTCGGCGTAATTCTACCCGGTCGACACCCATCTCGCGGGCCGCCGTATCGATCAGCCGCTCCATATAATAATTGGCTTCCGGCCGCCCGGCGCCGCGATAGGCGCTGACCACCGTGGTGTTGGTGAACACGCATTTCGTGTTGATCTCGATCAGCGGAGTTCGATAGACGCTAGTGATGTTCTTGACTGCGTTATTGGTCGACATGTTTGGACCAACGCCGGCCATATAGCCGCCAAGATTGGCGTGAATGTTCAAGCGAACCGCCAGGAACCGCCCCTCCTCATCCAGCGCCAACTCTCCTAGCACCTCATGATCGCGGCCTTGTTGGTCGGACAGGAAACTGCTGGAACGTTCGTCAGTCCATTTCACCGGACGTCCGAGCGCGCGGGCGGCGTGGAACAGGCAGACGTATTCAGGATAAACAAAGCTCTTCATCCCGAAGGAGCCGCCGACATTGCCGGTCAGTACCCGAACCTGGTCCGGTTCGACTTTCAGCAACCCAGCGAGTTGGCGGCGCATTCCGAACGCGCCCTGACAGCCAATCCGCATGGTAAACCGGCCACTGTCGCTATCGAACTCGGCGAGCGCCGAGCGTGGTTCCATCGAGGCGACGACGATCCGGTTGTTGCGGATGTCCAGGCGGGTGACATGAGCGGCGCCATCGAAGGCCGCCTTGGTTGCCTCCTCGTCACCGAAATGGAAGTCCAGCGCCACATTGCTGGGAACGTCTTCATACAACTCCGGAGCGCCGGGAGCGGCGCCTTCGCGGGCCGTGGTGACCGCTGGCAATGCGTCGATCTCGACCATTACCACCTCGGCCGCATCCTTGGCCTGGGCGGCGGTCTCAGCGATCACGCAAGCGACGGGATCGCCGACAAAGCGAACCTTGTCGAGCACAAGGGATGGGCGCACGGGCTTCTTCAGCGGCGTACCGTCCCGGCTTTTCATCTGCATGCCACAGGGCAGCCCGCCATATTCCTTGAGTTCCTCGCCGGTGAGCACCATCAGAACACCTGGCATATCTACGGCCTCGGAAATATCGATGTCTCGGATCGCACCATGGGCGTGCACGCTGCGCACCATCGCCGCGTGGACCTGGTCCGGGAGTGTGAGGTCATCGGTGAACTGGCCCTCGCCGCGCAGCAGCTTGGGATCCTCGGTACGCAGAACCGATTGGCCGATCGCGTATTTCATGTCCGCGAGGTTTAGCTCGGCTGTCATGGCTACTCCTAGGGTGGGTGGGTGCTTGATAGTAGTGGATTGTAGCGCACCACGTCGACGAGGCGTATCCGGTTTTCACATTGGAAGTAACGCAAGGCGGATTATTGGCAAAGGGCGCTTGTCGCGGGCGCCCGGGCTGTCGGATGATCACATCCAAGCTAGCGTATTAGCAAGACAAGGAGACGGATATGACCACCGAGAAATGGCGCGATCGAACCATGCCGTTTTTGGCCACCAGCGGTTGGCATACTCTGTCGTTCCGGGAATGGGGTGACGCGCGCAACCAGAAGGTCTTGATTTGCGTCCATGGTCTCTCGCGCAACCGTCTGGATTTCGACACCCTCGCCGAGGCGCTGTCGGACCATTACCGGGTAATCTCCGTCGATATCCCCGGCCGTGGGCTTAGCGACTGGATGCCCAACCCCGAGGATTACAACTACACGTTCTTCCGAAGCCTGTTGGTTTCCGTGATCGCGGTAACCGGCGCCAAGCAGGTTGATTGGGTTGGAACATCGATGGGCGGTATTCTCGGCATGGGGTTGGCCAGTCGGCCAGGCTCGTTGATTAGGCGCCTGGTGCTGAACGATATTGGCCCCTTCATCAGCGGCGCGTCGCGCGGTGCCAACACCGATGCAGCCGCCTCTGGCTCGGCCCCCTTCGAGACCGAGGAAGAAGGCATTGCCTTCATCGCCGAGACCAAGAAAGCATTTGGGCCCTTCACCCCCGAGGCATCGCGGAAGTTTGCCTTGGATAGTCTGGCCCGAAGCGCCGACGGCAAATGGCGGATCCACTACGACCTCCGGATTGTCGCTGGACGCGACCGAAGTGACGCCGACATGTGGGATCTGTGGAATCGGATCTCGATCCCGGTCTTCACTCTTTGGGGGACCGAGTCGACCTTGCTGCAAGCCGCCACGGTCGAGCGGATGCGCGCCACCGGACCGAGGACCGAGGTTCTTCCCATCGAGGGCGTCGGCCATTGCCCTGGCCTGACCACGGACCGCGAGATTGGTGCGATCCGGGAATTCCTCCTACGCTAAATCCATCGGAACCATGGAGGGGAGCACACCATGCATGTGGTGATCTGCGGCGGCGGGGTGATTGGGGTATCGATCGCCTATTTCCTATGCCTGCGCGGCGTCGATGTAACCGTGGTGGAGCGGGCTTCGGTCGCTTGTGCCGCCTCTGGGAAATCCGGTGGGTTCCTAGCGCTCGACTGGTGCGATAGCTCGCCGCTCGCGCCCTTGGCTCGGCGGAGCTTTGAACTGCATGGGATGCTTGCCGAGGAATCTGACGATGATTGGGGCTACCGCCGGATCGACACGTTCGGCCTGTTGTCCGGGGATCACCGCGATTTCGCCAGCTATCGTCAATTGCCGACACCGGACTGGCTTGGCCCGGAATCCGCCATCCATGGCCAACTCGGTACCGAGAACTCCACCGCTCAAGTGCATCCCGGGGACTTCACCAAGGCGATGATGCGTGCCGCCGAGGTGCGAGGCGCCAGGCTAAAGCTTGGCGTCGTCGAAGGTGTGATGTTGGACCAGGATGACACGAAGACGACGGGTGTGATGATCGATGGTGAGATCCTGGCCGCCGACGCGGTGGTGATCGCCATGGGGCCCTGGTCGATCCTGGCTTGCCGCTGGCTACCCCTGCCCGGCGTTTCCGGATTAAAGGGCCACAGCTTCGTCTTCCGCTATCAACCACCGGACGGGCCCAGGGCCCTGTTTGTCGAATATGAAGCTAAGCGCGGCGAGGTTGATTCGCCCGAGGTGTTTCCCCGTAATGATGGCACCACCTATGTTTGCGGCGCTAGGGGCAATGACCCATTGCCGGTCAATCCAGATCATATCGTTGTCGAGGCCGAACCGGCGGAGCGTCTGTTCCGGCAGATTCAGCGTATCGCGCCGGATCTCGCCGCCTCCGAAGTCCTCGCCCGCCAGGCCTGCTATCGCCCGGTCACCAGGGACGGCCTGCCACTGATTGGTCCGGTGTCAGGGGTCTCTGGCGCCTATATGGCGACCGGTCACAGCGTCTGGGGCATCCTCAACGCCCCCGCGACGGGCGAGGCGATGGCGGAATTGCTGGCGGATGGCGAAGCGCGCTTGGACCTGTCGGCCTTCGACCCAAGCCGGCTTGCGGTGTTGCGGGAGGTTGAGGTGGAATGAGGGATTGAAAGGCGAGCGAGGCATAGGGTGTTTCTCGATACGATTTTCCCGTTATCTCACACTCGATGCAGGACCCATGCCGCCGCATCGTCTGCGTGGCGGCTGGTTCAATCAAATGAACCACCGGCGCCATCATTGACTGACCTGTCACGCCGAAAATTCAGAAAAATTAGTCTCGCATTAAGTGCGGGATGACGACAGTTTTTTTAAAGATCCTCGATGATCTCCTTCAAGATCTCCAACACCTGTTCCGGCGGTCGGCCAAGGGCCGCCTTGCCGCCCGACAGAACGATCGGGCGATCGATCAGGATCGGATTGTCGACCATGGCTTGGATCAACGCGTCCCTCGTCTTGCCCATGTCGGCCAGGCCCAATTCCTTGAAGGGCATCTCATTGTGGCGCATCAGCTTCCGCGGCTCCAGGCCAAGTTTGCCAAGGATATCACTAAGCGTGGCGACGTCCGGCGGGCTGGAGAGGTATTCGATAATTTCCGGCTCGATCCCCTTGTCTTGAAGCAGTGCCAATGTCTGACGGGATTTGGAGCAGCGGGGATTGTGATAGATTGTAACGCTCATCTTTCATCCTCTTTGGTATTATAAATTCTAGATCCAGAATCTATCATCGTCCCAAGTATCTTAACGCGCCCGGGTCGCCTCGTCCGGTGGGTAGACGCCGCGCAAGCCCTATGAATGATATAGGATCGAAGCACGCCGCTACAGGCTCGGCAAGATAGTCGGGCGGCTATGTGATGGCGCTCCGCGACGGTGGACTCGCCCCCGTCGCCCGGCCAAAATACGGATTAATGCTTTTCAAGGATTACCCCAATGAATTACCGCAAGCTTGGCCGCTCGGGCCTCAAGATTTCGCCGCTCTGCCTGGGAACCATGCTGTTCGGACGGGAGACCAACGAGGGCGACAGCCAGGCGATCATCGCCTCGGCCAAGGACTCGGGTATTAACTTTATCGATACCGCCGATACCTATGTCCGTGGTGAGTCGGAGCGTTTGGTCGGGCGCTGCATAAGGAGCACGCGGAACCATTGGGTGCTGGCAACCAAACTCGCCAGCAAGCTGACCGATGATCCCAATACCGGCGGGCTATCCCGGCGCTGGGTGATGCAGGCTTGCGATGACTCACTCCAACGCCTCGGGGTCGACCATATCGATCTCTATTACCTGCACAAGGAAGATCCATCGACGCCGCTGGGCGAGACGGTGCGGGCCATGGGGGACCTGATGCGGGCCGGTAAGATCCGTTATTTCGGGGTTTCCAACTACCGGTCCTGGCGCGTGGCGGAGATCTGCAACATCTGTGATCGGTTGGGGATAGAGCGGCCAATCGCCAGCCAACCCTATTACAACGCCATGAACCGCATGCCCGAGGTCGAGCATCTTCCGGCCTGCGCGCATTACGGTCTTGGCGTGGTGCCTTACAGTCCACTGGCGCGCGGGGTTTTGACAGGCAAATACGCACCGAACATCGCACCGGAGGAGGGCAGCCGCGTCGCCCGAAACGACCGACGAATGATGCAGACCGAATGGCGGCATGAATCGTTGGAAATCGTCGAAAAAATAAAAGCCCACGCTGCGGCCAAGGGGGCTAGCCCGATCGATGTGGCGGTCGGCTGGGTGTTGAACAACGCGATGATCAACTCAATGGTCGCGGGACCACGCACGATGGATCAGTGGAGCGCCTATGTCGCGGCTCTGGACTATGAGTACACAGCCGAGGATGAAGCTTTGATCGACTCGCTGGTGGTGACAGGTCACGCGTCGACGGCTGGATACAACGATCCGCAATACCCCATCGAAGGCCGTGTCAGTCTAGTTTGAAGTGGCGGGAGTTTTCGAAGGGGATAGCTTTTTCGTAAAATGGCACTAGAGCTTCTACAAACTGCCCATGCGTTTCCCGGGGGCGGCGATGCTGGTTGGGTGCGTGTCTAATTTTAACTTAAGAATACGGTTTAATTTTTTTCTTTAATTAATTGATAATAGGAAATATTTTTTTCTTTGATTTCATCAAATATGCCTCCTGGCCCACTGTTTCAATCGCTCCCGGACGCGCGGCTCGCGCCGCGCTTATCGCGTCCTCGATTGGTATACCGAAATCGATCAGAATTCGTGCGACCACGGTCCCGCTCCGCCCCAATCCGGCGGCGCAATGCACGAAAACATTCCCACCATCCTTTAGAACATCGAGAATTTCGGGGCCATGGGTCTTCCACACGGCCTCGAACGCGGCGTCGGGGGTCTGGTAATC
>JAPKDN010000218.1 GCA_028822575.1 Alphaproteobacteria bacterium
GTACCACCTTGGCCGGAAGCGCGGCCACGTTGAGGCCACTGATCACGATCAACGCATAACCGAAGCCGACAACGTTGCGAACGATCCCCGCGATTAGGCAAAACACCGCCCCGCCCACCCAGACCACAAGATCCCACCCAAAAAAATTCAAACATATGGAGCTTTCGGTCAGGTCGCGAGTGGCATAGAGGTCGCTTGTGATGTCAATCCGCGGCCACGACCCGAATTCCATGGCTGGGTCTTTCTATCCCCGACGGGTAGCAGATCACCAACCCCGTCGTCACTAAAGGCCCGACCTTGGAAAGGAATCACTTCCACCGGGCTGGGCAGGTCGAAATCCCAGGACGGCGCGGGTTGGAACCCAAAAGGCCCATAATAGACCGGGGCACTGACAACCATAAATAATCACCATCCTGCCGCCCGCACCTGGTCCAGGCCGTGCTCGGCCATGGGCTTACCAAGGCCATCGCTTTGGTGCTCTGGTCCAAACGAGTGGGGCGAGCAACAACGCCGGTGTTCTCCCACCGATCAAAACCAGCCGCCACCTGGGTGACGCGACGAGAGCCAACGGCGACCGCGCCACGAAACTCACATTCGGCGTGGTCATCCCCAACCGAAGACGATAATCTGTTAAGTCATGACAACCCTAGCTAAAGCCTTGGTCGAGTAAATGATCAATCGCGCAATGTTCACCAGCGGTCTCGTTGCGAATCGTGAACATCTCGGGCCTCGTGGGCCGGGAGAATATCGTCATCCCGACTCGAGGGTCGGGGATTAACAGGCGTGAGTCGACGGACGCCTCTGGCGCGTTCGTCGACGTCGTTCTCCGACCCGTTGTATGTTCGTGGGCGCACGCATATCCGTTATTCGCTGCTTGCGATAATAAAAGCGCATTGCGCTTTATCGCACCCGAGATGGAGTGACCAGATATTTTGTGCGCAAGCGAAGAAAGGTTGAGGCCATGAGCCATGCTGGATCAAGGCCCAAACGGTTGATCAGCCTTGGTGCCTGCGTGGTCGACGCGATCATGAAGATCGATCGTATCCCCGGCGGCGACGCCAAGGTCTTGGCCGAGGACGGCGTGGTCATCGGGGCGGGGATGGCGGTGGCGGCGGCCTGCGCGGCGGCGGCGATGGGTGGCGATGTTTCGGTCTGGGGGCGTATTGGGAGCGACCGGATCGGTGACTTTTTCTTAGCGGACCTTGAGGATGCCGGTGTTGACACCCGCTTTATCTTCCGTGACGAGGGGGCTCGCACGGCGGTGTCGTCGGTTATCGTTGATGGTCAGGGCCAACGTTTGGTTGTGCCGTATTTCGATATCCAATTGGGCGCTGATGCGTCCTGGTTGCCGATCGAGCAATTGGATAGCACGGATTGCGTGCTTGCCGATGTGCGTTGGCCCGAGGGTTCCAGGCAGCTTCTGGCTGAGGCTAAGCGGCGAGGATTGATCCGGGTGTTCGACGGCGATGTGGCGGCTCCCGAAATTCTGAGAGAGCTGGCGCCTCTGTCGACCCACGCTATCTTTTCCGAGCCCGGGTTTCGGTTGTTCTCCGGACGGGAGAATATCGAGGAAGCCTTGCTGGAATGCGCCGCCGGCTTCGACGGATGCATGGGAGTGACTCTCGGTGAGCACGGCTTTGCCTGGATCGAAGACGGAGAAGTTAAAAAGGTACCGGCGCCCAAGGTCGAGGCGGTCGACACACTGGCTGCGGGGGATGTGTTTCACGGCGCTTTCGCCATGGGCATAACCGAGGGGATGAGCATCGCCGATGCCGGTCGTTTTGGGTGTGCCGCCGCCGCGATCAAATGCACCCGTTTCGGCGGACGCTCTGGTACCCCAACGCGCCTGGAAGTGGAGGCGTTGGTCGCTGCGACATATTAGTGGATGTGTAGAGGTTGCGGCTATAGCGCCGCCGCGCGTTTGGCAAGGGCTGAGATCGCAGTCCAGTTTCTTCCCTCAACCAAATTCGCCGGTGATGCCAGTCCACCGCCGAAACAGGCCACGTTGGGTTCGGCCAGAAACGCGGGAGCGTCATCGAATGTGAGCCCTCCGGTCGGGCAAAATCGCAGGCCCGGATAAAGCGGCGCGAGTTGTTTGAGCCCATAGGTTCCGCCCATCGCCTTGGCTGGAAAGAACTTGAGCGATCGTATACCCCGGCGGTAGGCTGTCATCGCCTCGGAGCTGGTTTGGATGCCTGGCAGGTAGTCAATACCCGCCACCTCCGCCGCTTCCATCAGATCTATATTCAGACCTGGCGATACTGTGAAGATCGCGCCAGCGTCGCGCGCCCTGGCGAAATCAGTGGGATCCAGTACCGTTCCGACACCGACGATCGCATTGGGAAACGCCTTGGCGGCGGCTTCGACAGCGCCCAAAGCTGCTGCGGTCCGGAGCGTGATCTCCAGTACCGGTAACCCCGCCTCTACCAAGGTCGTGCAGAGCGGCAGCGCGTCCTCCAGACGATCGATGGTCAGAACTGGTATAAAGCGGGTGCTGTTCAAAACCGTTTCGATGGCCATGGAATTCTCTTTCGTCAGAGGATAAATTGATGAGCACGATAACATCACCTAACCTGGATGCTGTCTCCAAGATGTCGTTCAAAGTCATTGACCTGATCAAGAATATTCCCCCTTCCGCCCGAAGAATTCTCGAAGTCACCGACAGGGGAACGGAGCTCGTCGATATTTTCTGGAGCCGGGCGCCCTTGGCGGCGATCACAAGCCTGAGGCCCGGGGATGTATCGGGCGATCAACGCTTTGATTGCGTTGCGTTGTTTTCGTCAGGTGTCGACATGGACGTTATGGTTGAACTTTTCAAAGGACTTCCAGCGAAGGGTCAGATAATTGCCGCGCCGGACGCGATTGACCCCGCCCTCCTCGAGGCCTTGGCGGAGGCTAATTGTCATATATTTGACCGGGAGCCGGTCTTGCGCGCATGGCGATCCGGCGAGGCTCCTCCATCCATCGCCCTGCATTGTTCAATTACGCCAGAGATGGTCAACGACGCGGATATCCGGGTGCATCAACCAAATAGTTTCCTGCGAACAATCCCTGGGCTTCGACCCATGGCTCAGGTCGAGTACCTTTCGCCATCATTATCGGCTGGCTTTGAATCCCGCATTTTGCTGATGCACCGTTCGATTTTGCACCCTGGTAGAGACCGCTCGTTCCTGAAAAAAGTCATAGCAGGGGGCTATCTGATTGTTCTCGATTTGGATGATGACCCCGACTATTTTCCAGGCCTGTTTGAAAACGATGCCTTTGCGTTGAGATGTCTTCACGCCGCCCAAGTTTCCACGCCGGGTATCGCGGACAGGCTTCGGGAATACGTCTCTGAGATCGCCATTCTTCCAAACCATCTCCCGGTGCTTCCTCCGGTACGGATAAAAACCGAACCGATCACACGGGTCTTTATCGGCGCCTATAACAGGAGCGAGGATTGGGCGGAAATCAGCAATCAGGCAAACCGCGTGCTCGGCTATTTCGGAGAGAGCGTCCAAATTGAGGTGCTGCATGATCGGAGAGTTTTCGGTGGCCTCGTGGCGCCGAATAAGCGCTTTACGCCCCGATGTTCCTATTCCCTTTATCTTGAATTGCTCGGAAGCTGTGATATCGCGTTGCTACCGCTGCGGGACACGGCATTCAATCGTTGCAAATCGGATCTGAAATTTGTTCAATGCGCGGCTTATGGCGTTGCCGCCCTGGCGCCCATGCCCGTCTATGCAAACAGCGTTGAGGATGGCCAAACCGGGGTGCTTTACCGGTCGCCGAGCGAGTTCATGACTGGGCTGCAACGCTTGATTCAAGAACCGGAACTTCGCGACCACCTGACGGCGCAGGCACGCGATTCTGCGATGAATAAACGTATGTTGGCCGACCATTACGAAGGGCGTCACGCCTGGTATCTAGACCTCATTGGCAAGTGCCCAGCCCTGTGCGCGGACCATCGCGTCAAGGTGCCGGAATTATACGACTGACCAATCAACCCGGCCCCGGGATCGCTAGTGAAACGCGTTCAGAACGCGGGAATCAGAATGTTACCTTCCATCAAGGTCCGCGCGGTGCGGTAGGCGGTCACCTGCAAAGCTTTTACACCGTCGTTTAGCACCTCCACCCGCGCATCGAGCGGCAGCACGCCCGAGGGATTGGCCAGCCGAACATCGCCCTCGCCGCTGCTCATAAGGTCATGGCAAATGGTTCCGGGAATGCGATAGGCGACGGCCAAGCACATGGCGCCGGTCAAGGGTAGGACCCGATGCACCTGTCCCATCGACCAGATCCGCGCGGAAAGATCAGCTGCTTCGGGGAGGACGGTCTCTCCAGCAAGGGTTTTGTAAGCCGTCGGCCTAGCGACTAATCCGAGCTTCGGCGCGCTTCCGGGCGCGTCCCGTGGCGTTTTTGCGAGCCCCATATGAACCGCCGCGACGCACCGTACTTTTTCCACGAGGTCCATCAGCTCGGATTGGCTCTCCAGCTCGGCGACGGTCTCAGACCCAGTGAGCCCGAAACGGGTCGCGTCGAGGAACACGCAAGGCACGCTAGAATCAACCATCGACATCTCGAATTCACCAGCGCCATCCACGGTCACGGTATCTACCGGGTTGCCGGTTGGCAGAAGCGCGCCAGTGGTGGTGCCGCCGGGGTCGAGAAAATCGAGCTGGATCCTCGCGCCGGTTCCGCCAACGCCAGGGATCTCGAATTCACCTTCCACCCGCGCCTGGCCATCCTCGAGCGGTATGGTGGAGCGGATAATCTTTCCGGAGTTTGTGTTGTGGATCAGAACCTGTCTAGCCTTGCCGCCTGGCTTGACCAGACTATGCGTCATGAGCCCGGTATCGATCGCAAAGGGCCCCACCGCCGACGAGAGATTACCGCAATTTGAGGCATAGTCGACCTTGGGCGCGCCGACCGCGACTTGGGCGAACGTGTAATCAACGTCGGCGTCGGGCCGGCTGGGCCGGCCAATGATTACGGCCTTGGAAACCGACGAAACGCCGCCGCCCATGCCGTTTAACTGCCGCCCATAAGGATCGGGGCTACCGATGGTTCGCAGAAAAATCTCGTCCCAGGCAGCTGGTTTCGCCGGCAAATCCGCCCGATGAAAGAACACGCCCTTAGAAGACCCACCGCGCATATAGGTAGCCGGAATACGGATTTGTGCCATGATCACGGAACTCCTGGGTGGTCGGGACGTTTGATCGGTTGATAGGGCTTTAGAATAGCGCGCTTTCGCTCCTATGCCACGTTGGACATGGACGGTAAGGAGGTTGATCGACTATCCATCGCGGACCCGTTAAAACGGGATGTTGGGAATGCGGCGTATGCTGGAATTCTCTAAGCTAAACGGAGTCGACATGATGATGGCCCAAATTCTCTCAGCCCTCCGCGTTGGACCATGGGCGGTAGTTGCCCTGGCTGCTGTGAACCTATACGTGACCGCGACGCCCGCGCTTGCCGCCGATCTTGGCAGCGAATGCGCGAAGACGTTGGAACGGGCGCGGCTTTGGATCAGGGCGACGGATCCGGCAGCGCCCGCCGACGAGAAGGTAAAGGTCCGCGCGACGGTTGAGGAGGCTAATGAAATTTGCATCGCGGCGCGAAAAGCATCGCCAAATGATGGCGCGATTCTTATTAATGGCGCCTATGCCTTATTCGCCATGGGCGAAACGCCGGCTGGCGTGAAACTGATCGCGCAAGCGGCCGAGGCTGGACATCCGCCGGCGATGGTAATGACCGCCCGTTATATGGGCCGCGGCGAGCATATGGAAAAAGACGCTGAGGGCGCGTGGATGTTGTTGATCAAGACCTTGTAGTCCAATCATG
>JAPKDN010000219.1 GCA_028822575.1 Alphaproteobacteria bacterium
AGAGACGGTTTCCCGATCGCTTCAGTACCGGAGTGTCGGTTCGCTACCCGCATGGCCAGGACTAATCCGGCCATTTCCCAGTGCTCCCTTCGGATGCCGTTCTGTGGGCTGAAACCACAGACGAAGTCGTCGAGATTATCCGTCAATGCTGCGCCGCAAACTGTCCGATCATCCCGTTCGGCGCGGGAAGCTCAGTCGAGGGTCATATCCTGGCGGTTCAAGATGGCCTGTCGCTGGACCTTAGCCGGATGACCCCGGTCAAGGCGGTGCATCAGTAGGATATGGTCGCCGAAATGGAAGCCCGTGTTACCCGCATGCAATTGAATGACTATCTGCGGGATACCGGCCTGATATTTCCTGTCGGTCCCGGCGCCGACGCGACCCTAGGAGGCATGGCCGCGACCAGGGCCTCGGGCACGACTGCCGTCCGCTTCGGAACCATGCCGGATCTTGTTGTATCCATCGAACCGGTTTTGGCCGATGGATCCTTGATTCGAACCGGCTGGCGCGCGCAAATCATCGGCGGGTTACGACATGACCCGGCCGATTGTTCGCTCGGAAGGCACGCTGAGCGTGATCATGGGCCTGGCAGTGCGCCTGTATCCACGCCCCGAGGCCAGCGAGACCACGGATCTGGTGTTTCCCGAGGTGTCGAACGCCATGGCGTTCTCCATCGATGTCATGGCATCCTACAAGGTCAACTTGCTGGCGGGGCCATCGATTTTTTTGAAAATCGTAGGCACACCCGCCCAGGTTTCGGAGCAACCCGAGATGGTGTTGGCCTATGCCGAAGACCATGGCGCGGTGCACATCAACCAATGTGCTTCTCAAGCGGAGGCCTCCCAGGTTTGGAAGATACGCTATTCCGCCGTCGCCACGTCCCGGGCTCTCAGCCGGGGTGCGAGACGTTGTTGACGGATCTTTGCGTGCCGATCAACACCCTGGCCAAGGCGATAGAGCGAAGCCAAAAGATGATCACCGAGGCCGGCCTGCAAGCGTATTTCAGTGGCCATGTGGGCGACGGAAATTTCCACGCGATGTTCATTTGCGATCCCAAACAACCGGAGCAGATGGGACCGGAGTAGATGGGAAAGGCAAATGTCATCCACGCGGATATGATCGAGCTCGCTTCAGAATTTCGAGGGACCGCCACCGGCGAACACGGTGTCGGCCTTGGAAAAAAGCGCTACATGGACGCCGGGCATGGCGCGAACCTCACGACGATGAGAGCCGTCAAATTCGCGCTGGACCCCAAGAATATTATGAACCCAGGCAAGATTTTCGACCTCAAAGCTCAGATATAGATCTGTAAAACGCCGTCCTGGACCCGACACTAGATCATCCGAAGCGCCAGGCCCGCCGGGGCGGCTCTGGCGTCTCCGATTCTGGCGTCGAAAAGCCCCTGATGCAAAGGGCATTCGATATGTTTGCCATCGAAATGCCATCACACAGGTTCGCCCCACCGTGGATGCAACGGGCCTGGCTTGCGGCATATCCATCACCAAGATCGTACACCGCCAGGTCCCGGTTTCCCATGCTGACGGCCGTGACATCGCCGGGTTCGAGCTCGGAAAGCATGGCCAGATCGCTCCAGGACTCCTCTCGGATCACTGCGCCACCCTCCCGGGCTTGTCACAGCGTGGCTCGCGGCCCAGCATTCGCCTTAGCATTTTTAGGTGGGCACCCAGATACCCGCGTCGTTCGACGTGCACGTGGCCTTTCAGCTTTTCGTGTAGCGCCGGCCGAGCATGAAAAGCGATCGATGACGCGTAATGGTGTTCCACGTGATAATTCATATTCGAGCACAAAAAAACTCAACGGCGCCGAGTCCAGATTGGTCCGCGTGTTCGCTTTCATGTCACTAACGTTCGGGCGCCCAACGTTTTCGGTCAGGCGGGTGGCGGGCATGAATGGTTCGCCAGATAGCCCCAGATCGACGCCGGCAGCGAGATCAACTCGGGACCGTCGCCTTTTAAGTTGGTATGGGTGTGGTGGTTGCAATGCTCATGCCGGAAATGGCGGTTCGGCAGCGTGATCACGAAGCCGCAAATCTTTCCGATGACGTCGTTAAGCCAACAGGTTCGATAGACTGTGTAATGGCGGCATTCATATTGCAGTGAAAAATGATGCACCACGACGATGCCATGGATAACCATCGCGGGCCAAACCCACGGGCTCTCGAAACAAAGGTGGATCAGGACGCCGCTCGCGGCTAGCACGAGGTACTAGGCGCCCAGGTGAATAAGGGAACTAGCGCCTAGGTAATTAGCGTCAGAACGGGTTTCGACACGCTGGGCTCCGCGACTGAATTGCGACAATTTCAAGCGTCAAACCCTATTGGGTTCCGGTCGACGCGGCAATGGATGGATCCCTTGGATAGCACCGAAGACGATAGTCATGGCCCGGCCGGGGTCGGCTCGCTTCCCAAAGGGACGGTCATTCCAGTTTTTGTTTGGCTCATGACTACCGAAGTCCGGAAGCGTTTTACGTTGGTGTCTTCAATGAACAACCGATGGGTCAGTTGTTCGAAATCCGCCATGTCTCGTGCCAGCACAACCAGCGCGAAATCCGCCTCGCCGGTAATGTAATAACATTGTTGTACCTGGAGTTCGGCCTTGGCTTTCGTGCGAAATGCATCGAGCTGATCAAGACGCTCACGCTCCAGCTCGACCAAAATAATAAATGTCATCGCATAGCCCGCAGCCTCCGCCGAAACGAGCGCCGTCTCGCGCTCGATGACACCACTGGCTTTCAAGTTCTTAATACGTCTTTGAACGGTGGCGACCGACAGGCTTGTTTCAAACGCGATTGACTCGAGTTTTTCCCGCGCGTTGTCCTGAAGCAGACACAGAATTTTGAGATCACTGTGGCTCAAGGTTTCCATTCGACGAAACGCACTCCGATTTCGACGGGTTACGGGAAATAGCACTTCCACCTTAATGACATAAAATATGCACATTTCTAAATTATTTGGGAAAATTGAGCAAAATACCTCAATCTTCCATAACCGTTCTCCTCAACTTCCCGGTACCCTGATCTATAGTTGACGGGGGAGGGATGGGCGCAGAAACGCCTTCTCCCCCCAAATACGGCATTTAGACAATCTGGGAGACATCCGATGAACCTGGGCCTTGAACAGGAGATCGTCGATCCGGAAGTGTATGCCCGGAACGTTCAACACCTGCGAGGCGCGGGTATCACCTTGCCCAGGATCTCCGCCTTGGCGGACCCCGTCTCGGGTCTAGCGGACAAGACAGCGGAACTCGCCAGCGCCAATCCAGATGCTCCGGACGCGGGGAATCTGTTCCGCGTCCATTGGCACAACGCATCGGATCGCAAGTCAATTACGGCGGTTCCGGATCACATCGTCTTGGGACCAGACCTAACGGGGGTCGACGCAAAAATTATCGTCGCCCTTGGCAATCGATTTCCGATGATCAACACCCATAAGGTGTTGGCCGCGTACGGCTGCCTTGTGCCCCGCCTGCTTTCGGGGAAATTCGACGCCGGGCGCCACCGCGCGGTTTGGCCATCCACCGGAAACTATTGCCGGGGGGGGGTCGCCATCTCCCGTATCCTCGGATGTCGCAGCATCGCCGTATTGCCGGAGGGGATGAGCCAGGAACGGTTCCGTTGGCTGGACGAATGGACCACCGACAGCCGGGACATACTGCGCACGCCTGGCACCGAGAGCAACGTCAAGGAGATCTTCGATGCCTGCCATCAGCTCGCCAAGGATCCTGGCAACATTATCCTTAACCAGTTCTCCGAGTTCGGGAACTATATCATCCACCGGGCGGTCACCGGCCCAGCGATGGAGACGATCTTCAAGGCGGTCAACAAAAACGGAAACCTGAAGGCCCGTGCCTATGTCGCCGCTTCCGGGTCGGGAGGCACCCTAGCTGCAGGAGATTACCTTAAAGGTGCCCTCGGGTCGCAAACCTGCGTTGTGGAAGCGCTAGAATGCCCGACCTTATTATACAACGGTTACGGTGAGCACAACATCCAGGGCATCGGCGACAAGCATGTGCCGCTGATCCACAACGTCATGAACACCGATTTCGTGATCGGCGTGTCCGACGGAGCCAGCGACTCTCTGAACATGCTTTTCAATACAACGGTTGGACGCGCCTTCTTGTCAAAGCGCATTAGCATGAGCCAGGAAGACCTGGCAGCACTGGGCGACCTCGGGCTGTCATCAATCGCAAACATCGTCGCCGCTATCAAATACGCGAAGTATATGGATCTTGGGCCTAACGACACGGTGCTCACGGTCGCCACTGACGGCGCAGAAATGTACGAGACCGAGATGTCCAATAGAGAGAAAAACTTAAAGGGAGGCCGCTTCGACGAAGTCGCCGCGGCCGAAATCTTCGGTCGCTGGATTCTTGGAACCTCAACCGACCACATGATCGAGCTGGATCGTCTGGGGCGCGAGCGGATCTTCAATCTCGGTTACTACACCTGGGTCGAACAGCAAGGTGTTTCAATGAAGGACTTCGACAAACGCCGCGACCAGACCTATTGGGATGGCATGATGGATTCGGTCGACGTCTGGGACCGGATGATCGATGCGTTCAACGCTGCCTAACAGGGGGAGGGAGCAGATGTCAGGCCACCCACGTTCTGTAAAGGAGACGATCTCCGATACCCCCCATCACTGCAACGTTCAGCGGGGATGCAGCCTATCGGGCATCAACTATTCGTCCGATGGACCGAAACCGGAGATCTCGACCTCATTCACGGTTCGCTCAAACGGCTCGGAGGTACCTTTGATGCGATATTGCGGCCCTCTCTCGTTCTCCGGCATCCGCGCAATGATTTTAAAATTCAACGGGCCAGATTGATTGCGACCCATTGAACCAAAAGAGACCAGTTGCCCGACCTTGAACTTGTGAGCCTTCACGTGTCTCTCTCCTCATAAGGTTCGCCTGCCCCGTCCCGCGCAATGGCGGTATCGTCAGTCCAGGCGTGAAAATCGGTTAGCTTTCCAGAGCCAAAGCGATGCCGGGCATCATCGACGCGGATAGCCTTGTAACGATATCCGTCGCCGCGCAGATACACGAGAATGTCGGTCAGCAAACCGTAGCCCTGTGCCGACAGATCAACCGTAAGATAGTTATAAGGTGCCGATCTGCGATTCTCCTAGCTTTGGTTTACCTTGTAACTGGTGTTTTTTTTGAAAAAAACCTCTATGCGATGTCCAGGGCAAGCGCGGCCATCGAGGTCGCCAGGCTCGATCCAAACCGTTTCGCCAACATCTAGATGCCCCAATCTTTTTTAAGCACGAGAACCTTTAAGGGACAAGATGCCAAGAATGACAGTCCGACCAACGGTTCCTCATCCGTTTATACAAAGTAGTGACCAGCCGGCTGTTCATCTTTCAGCCCCGTAAGCAAAAAAGACGCAGGAACGTTCCCATCGATTTTTTTCTAAACACCATTCGAAGCCTCGGATGTCGTAAAATGCAGGTTGGAAGCAAGGGTTGCATCTTCGCGCCTTACGAACGGCCAGAAGAAGGGATCGGTTGAACAGGTTAATTCAACGCCCAACTCGTCAATAGAGGCTCTAGGACATAAGTCTATTTTAAAGAAATACCCTTTCATGAAGCGAAATCCCTGTGAGTATTTTAGAAAATAAATCTACAATTATTTTTACTTTAGGAAAAATATCGTTAAACTGTTCAAATTATAGTTTCCACACATATAAATAAAAAGTAGAGTTTTTTTAAAATATATTAGAATAATTATTCTTATACTTAACCAAAATAAATATTATTAGTATTTTTTCGCTACGTACTGTATATTT
>JAPKDN010000220.1 GCA_028822575.1 Alphaproteobacteria bacterium
TGCAACGTTCCGGCCTCTTCTCACCGATCGACCCAGCGGCATTTATCCAAGTTCCGGGATCTCTTGGCGTATTACTGAAATTCGCTGATTGGCGGGTCTTGAATGCCCAGGCGCTAGTCCAAGGCGCCGTCGTGGTGCAGGATGATGGTCGCCTTAGGGTGGAATTTCGTCTTTGGGATGTCTTCGCCGAACAGCAGATGGTCGGGAACGCCTATTTCACGGTGCCCGCAAATTGGCGTCGCGTTGCCCACATCATATCTGATTTGATTTACAAGCGGGTCACCGGCGAGGACGGGTATTTCGATACTCGATTGGTTTACATCGCTGAAAGCGGCCCGCCGGATCGCCGGATTAAGCGTTTGGCGATTATGGATCAGGACGGCGCCAATCACAGTTTTCTAACCGATGGGGCGGATCTAGTATTGACGCCGAGGTTCTCTCCGACCACTCACGAGATCACCTATCTCGCTTATTACAATAATAAGCCTCGGGTCTACATCTTTAATATCGATACTGGCCAACAGGAAGTGTTGGGCGATTTCCCAGGCATGACCTTCGCCCCTCGGTTCTCGCCGGACGGCGCCAAGGTGATCATGAGCCTGGCCAGGAACGGCGTTACTGATGTGTTCACGATGGACTTGGCTACCCGAAAAGTAACCCGACTGACCAATAGTCCATCCATTGATACGTCACCAAATTTTGCCCCCGACGGTCGACGTGTGGTCTTCAATTCGGACAGGGGTGGTTCGCAGCAGCTTTACGTAATGGACGGAGATGGCGGTAAGGTGAAGCGGATTAGCTTTGGTAAAGGGCGTTATGCCACGCCGGTCTGGTCACCTCGTGGGGATTTGATCGCCTTTACCAAGATTAACGGCGGTCGATTTTACATAGGAGTAATGCGACCTGATGGATCCGGTGAAAGGCTATTGACCGATGGTTATTTGGTGGAGGCACCGACATGGTCGCCCAATGGCCGAGTTTTAATCTTTTATAGGCAAAAGCCCAATGATAAAAACGGTCGCGGTGGCAGCGTCAAACTCTACTCCATTGATCTGACCGGCTTTAACGAGCGGGAGGTGGTTACACCACTGGATGGATCCGATCCAGCTTGGTCGCCACTGATTCCCTAAGCTTGCTCCTAAAATAACCAAACTGTAGGAAAATTGAGGTATATTGGGCTGTTTAATTGGGCCCGTGTATGCTACAAGGACGGGTAGAGTGAATTGTTCCAACGTTTTAAATGATTGGAACGGAGCTAGAAATTTCCATCGCCATCCGGAGGGGCGTGTAAATGCGTTTCAAGATTTTGAGTGTGCTCGCGGCGGCCATGATGCTGGCGGCTTGCGCCCAGGACGGCAAAGACGGTGGCAATAACTCGGGTGACGGTAGTGGGGTGCAGCCGGTCAATAAGTCACAGGTGGCTGCAAGTCCGTCGACGCCGGTCGTGGCGCTCCCGGAGCCCGGTTCCAAGGAAGAATTCGTCGCCGAGGTTGGTGATCGTGTTTTCTTCGGGTTCGATCAGTCGGATCTCTCCAAGGATGCTCAGTCGACCTTGGGCCGGCAAGCGACTTGGCTGCAAAAATACCCGAGCGCCCGGGTTGTGGTCGAAGGTCACTGCGATGAGCGTGGCACACGGGAATACAATTTAGCTTTGGGTGAACGTCGGGCGTCCGCCGTGCGGGATTATCTGGTCGCGCGTGGGATCGACTCCGGCCGTATCGACACGATCAGCTACGGCAAGGAGCGGCCGGTAGCGTTTGGTGGAGACGAGAGTGCCGGATCGCAAAACCGGCGCGGTGTAACCGTCGTCAACTAATCCGTCGGTTCCGGAACGGTTAAAGATTCCAAGGCGCCGGTTTGGCTATTGAGGCTGAACCGGCGCCTTATTTTTGTCACAACATAGTCCCAAGGTGGAAAACCACGCGAGGGTTCGGGCTCCGTGACGCGAGACGGGGGAGATAATGTTTTCTAGGTTTGGACTGGTCTTCTGGATTTGTGTCTTGATGGTCGTGGCCGCACTGAGCGGCGATGTATTTTCTATTCGTGCCGCGCATGCGCAATCGAACAAAGACGTGGCGAACCGAATTTCTCATCTGGAAGCCGAAATCCGCGACCTGCAGCGGCATTTATTCGCGGGTAAATCGCAGCCTGCTCCGTTGGTATCCTCGACATCGATCCAAGAAACCGCATTTACGCCGAAGGATGGAGCCTCGGCGAGCGTGGCTGTGCGCACGGAACTTCGATTGCGGCAGCTTGAGGCACAGATCCGCAACCTCACTGGCAAGGTGGAAGAGTTGGGTTTCAAGATCACCCAATTCGATGGCAGGATCGATGCGCTGGTATCTGATTTGGATCGACGCTTCGCGGCTATCGAGGGAGGCGGGGGCGCTGAGACGAGTGTTTCCGGCGTGGTGGCGACCGTACCGTCGACATCCAATGCTCCAACCACAAATAATGATGCCACTGCGGGTGGGCTATACGCGTCCGCGGGTGGCGTGGGAGCCAAGAAGCGTCGGGTGCTTGGGTACCTCAACGAAAGCGATTTACGGCGGATAGCGGCAGGTAGGAGTGAGGAGCAGAACAAAGCATCACCAGAGTCCAGCGGCAAGGGATCCATGGCCACCGAGGCCATTGGCCCGCCGCCTGCAAGCGTGGCTTCGGCATCGACGGAAACCGCTCCCAAGCTGATCCTTCCGGAAGGGGATTCGGCGACCCGTTACAAGTACGCGTTCTCCTTTCTGATGCGACACGACTATGAAATCGCCGAGAAGGCGTTTCGCGAGTTTGTTGATGGCAACGGCGATGACCCGCTGGCCGGCAATGCGATGTATTGGCTGGGCGAAACCTACTATGTTCGAGAAATGTTCGCCGAATCAGCAGTGACATTCGCCGAAGGATACGAGAAATACCCTGGCAGCCCAAAAACCGCTGACAACCTTTTGAAGCTTGGTTTCTCGCTTGCGCGTTTGCGGCGTATAGAGGATGCCTGTGTTGCCTTGGCGCAATTATCCGATGAGTTCCCCAATGCCTCCGCCACAATAAAGCGCCGCGCCTTGAACGAGGGCAAAAGGATCGAATGCAAGGGGTAAGTAATGGTCGTCGTTTCCACCGACCAGCGGGAAAGCCTTTTGGCGTTGTCGGATAATGAATTCGCCGACCTAATGGACCGTTGTCCTAGCGCCTTCGCCACGAAACGGATCGTTGTCGGTGTTTCCGGCGGCGCCGATAGCATGGCACTTACGATACTCGCCGATGCATGGGCGCGCGCCCGCGGGATATCGATGGTTGCGCTCACTGTGGATCACGGCTTGCGGGATGATGCGTCGCGTGAGGCGTGTAGGGTTGGAACTTGGCTGCGCTCCCGGGGGGTATCGCACTGGACGTTGCGTGTTTCCGAAACGCGGCCGGTGGCGGGCATTCAAAATGCGGCGCGAAACTGGCGGTTTGCCGCCTTCGATTCTTGGTGCCGAGACAATGACGCTGGTCCAGTTTTACTCGCGCATACGTTGGAAGATCAGGCAGAAACACTTTGGTTGCGTGTGTTGGCCGATAGCGGTCCCGATGGATTGGCGGCGATGGGCGCAGAAACCAGTGTCTCCGGATTGCGGATCGCACGTCCGTTATTGCCGGTTTCCAAGCATCGTCTGATCGCCACGTGCCGGTTACGCGGTCAAGACTGGATTGAGGATCCAAGCAATCGAGATCCACAATTCACGCGGGTCCGGGTTCGTCAGCTGGCGGACGCACTCGACCAGCGAGGGCTTGGCGTGGCCCAAGCATCGCGAATTGTCACTGGAATGGCAGGGGCTCGCGCCGCGATGGATAGGCATTGCGCCGAATTTATTATTGAAAACGGTCAAATCTTTGCCGTTGGGGCGAGTTGGTTCCACGGTGATGCTTTCGCCAGATTACCGGCGATATTCGGCGATATTTTAATCTCCCGGCTAGTTGGGGCTATCGGTGGCGGCCCACTGCCGCCACGTCGAAGGCGAGTGACCGGGGTTTCCGCAGCTCTGAGGTCGACACGGTCGTCGTTGACAAGAACATTGGGTGGTTGCGTCATTGCACGGCGTTGTGATGGGCGGGTCTGGATTTACCGAGAACCTTCCGCCTGCGCCGGTCCAGTCTCTTTGGTGTCGGGAGCCGCAGTCCGCTGGGATAGTCGTTTCGAGGTGCATTGGCGAGGCTGCTGGCCCGCGTCTTTAGGACCGCTTGGCGACGACGGATGGTGCTGGATTAAGCGGAATGACCATGAAACATCAGTGGCTCGAGGGTTGCGGGGGTTACCCCATATGGCAAGATTGTCGATTCCAGCGATACGTGATCTTGACGGAAGCGTTTCCGTCCCCCACTTTGTATTGAGAGGCGGTGTGCGACGTGCGGTGCCCGAGGCTGCATTGGTCGCTGGGTTTTGCCCAGACGCCAAGTGGATTGGGCCACTGATTGCACCGATGAACGCGGGTTAACGATCAAGAAATTGCTCGTGGGCATTCTGGGTCGCTTGTTGTAATTTTATCCTAAACCGTTCCGAGGATGCTTGTGAACAACTTCGGCAAGAATTTGGCGCTTTGGATCATCATCGGCGTATTGCTGGTGGCGTTGTTCAATCTTTTCCAGAATACTTCGACTAAAAGTGAGTATTCAAGCTTGGCGTTTTCTGACTTTCTTGGAGAAGTTGAACGTGGCCGCGTGAGCGAGGTCACGATCCAGGGCAACACTATCCAAGGTCATTTTGGCGACGGTCGGGCGTTTTCAACATATGCGCCAAACGATCCCGGGCTTGTGGACCGACTCAAGGTCGGTGGTGTGCGCATATCGGCAGCCCCCCCCGAAGAGGGCATGTCGGGGCTGTTTGGTATCCTGATATCGTGGTTTCCGATGTTGCTTTTTATCGGTGTATGGATCTTCTTCATGCGCCAGATGCAGGGCGGTGGTGGCAAGGCGATGGGCTTTGGCAAAAGCCGTGCGCGGCTGCTTACCGAAAAAAAAGGTCGTGTGACCTTTGACGATGTTGCGGGCATCGACGAAGCGAAGACAGAACTCGAGGAAATCGTTGAGTTTTTGAAGGACCCACAGAAATTTCAGCGCCTCGGTGGGAAAATTCCCAAGGGTTGTTTGCTGGTCGGACCCCCAGGCACCGGTAAGACCTTGCTCGCGCGGGCCATTGCCGGTGAGGCTGATGTTCCCTTCTTCACCATTTCCGGCTCGGACTTTGTGGAGATGTTCGTCGGTGTCGGCGCATCCCGAGTTCGGGATATGTTCGAGCAAGGTAAAAAGAATGCGCCGTGCATCATTTTCATAGACGAGATCGACGCAGTTGGCCGACACCGCGGCGCTGGTCTTGGCGGTGGTAATGACGAGCGTGAGCAAACGTTGAACCAATTGCTGGTTGAGATGGATGGTTTCGAGGCCAACGAAGGCGTGATTTTGATCGCCGCGACAAACCGGCCTGACGTACTTGATCCAGCTCTGCTGCGGCCGGGTCGTTTCGACCGCCAGGTCGTAGTGCCTAATCCGGATATCCTTGGGCGCGAGCGAATCCTAAAAGTGCACATGCGCAAAGTACCATTGGCGCCGGATGTGGAGCCGCGAACGATCGCCAGGGGGACGCCGGGCTTCTCGGGCGCCGACCTCGCTAATCTTGTCAACGAAGCGGCGTTGTTGGCGGCGCGCAAGGGCAAGCGGGTCGTCGCGATGTCCGAGTTCGAGGAAGCCAAGGACAAGGTTATGATGGGCGCGGAACGTCGGTCGATGG
>JAPKDN010000221.1 GCA_028822575.1 Alphaproteobacteria bacterium
GAAAGTCACGGGCAAAAGTGAGCGCTAATGTTTTTAGCACTGGGCGACAGGGACAAAAAGCCCATTAAGGACAATATTGGTGGTGGGGTGGGGGTGGGGGGCGCACCCTGACTTTACGTTAAATGTTTGGCGAAAAAATAAACAGATATTGTCGTAAAGGCGCGACCAGCGCGATGTTCCCGCGATGTTCCGGTGATTACGTCATGATTTAACCAGCCGCAGATGTCCTGGACGTATTGGTGCGGGCCGTAGTTCATATGGAAGACCCAAAGCATCTCGCTCGGCCTTTTGGGCCTGTCTTCCAGTTGCATCATTGAGATGAAATTCTTAGGCGTTGCGTCTGGCTTGCCCCAAGAAAGCCGCAAAATAGTATAGGAATAACCTATCGACCAACCACGATTTCTATCTGAATTTAGCCGGTGATTAGGTGCGGCTGGTTGCGTCTGTAATCCCCTGTGACTGGCTCTTCGACCCACGCACACGCCCGCTTGTTGGAAAGCTTGGACATAGGGGCGTCTTCGAAGGATGATTGTTCGCCAGGTGAAAATTTATTGGTGACGCCTAACTTAATCGACAATTAAAAAAGTGGTGCCTTTGGAGTGCCTAGGGAATTAATTGAACAAATATATATTTGAATCATCGCTTCGCCAAATCCGGTGTGGGACGAATAATTTCTTGCAGAGAGTCGAATGGTGCGCATTCAGGGGCGTGACCGATCTTGTGGATGTCAAGCGTCCATTCCAAGGTAATCACGGTGTAAGGCCCCGCCATAATACGGGTCGCCACGTTATTATGGCTCCAACGGTGGCTTGAGAGCAGACGTTCCGCAAATTCCAGATCCTTGGAATATTGCACGGCCACCGGGTCCTCGACGAATTTTGTGTTTTGCGTTCCCTGCACGAAGGCGTGAGGGCCACAGTGGCGGGTAACATCGCCGCGGTAATCAGACAATTTCAGTGCGCTGAGATATTCGCGTGCGATTTCGAGCATTGGACAATCTTCAATGACTTTTACTATATTGGGAAAATATAGAATGTTGGCCACGAGATCTCCCTGAACTGTCGAAAAACAGGTCGCCCGCGTAGGTAATAAACCTGAGTTGAAATGAAAGTTCTCAACACCGTTGGATGCATGTAAGCGTTTCCGATGCCGGAATTTGATGACTCATTTACCCATCTCCAACATTATCCCACTACAATGTGTCCATCCGCGTGCAGCTGATCCACCTTCTCGCGGATTTCTGGATCAAGATTTGAGTATTGGTTATCAAATGTTCGTGTGAACCGCCGGACAGTTATTCAAAAGCCCAAGGTGCCAATCTGATGGCTCCTGACCCAGTAGATTTTCCTGTTCTTAGCGAAGGTACGCGCCAGAACGACGTACTGAATAGCGTTCTATTCTTGCATGAAATGGCTTAATCGGTGGAACGTGAATTAGCCAAATTTAACTTATAGATCATGATCTACCAATTGATGAACAATGACCGGGTAGAATGATTTTGGATTCACTGGCTTTTGAAATTGATTCTGGTAAATCACGCGACATCGCACGGGACATAGAAAGCTACTTGGTTTTTTCCGCCAGGCGCCCGGTGATGGCGGCCGAAACGCGCCCGGCCTCTCCTGCCATCGCCTCTATCATGGTCAAGATCGGTTGGCGTAGGATATTCTCGATGGAAATGCCGCCCTCTCCACCCGCTGCCGCCTGATCGACAAGGGCTGAGAATTCTCGCTGTAATATTTCCATGCGAGCGGGGTTGCTGGCGAGCCAACGCGCCGTGGTGGCGCGTATATGGCCTAGACTTTCATCGTTCTTGATGAAACCCTTCACCCGCTTGCCACTCGCGTCCGGCCCGAGTCGGGCGATCAGCTCGACGCTGATCCAGGCAAACCACCAGCGCCACGGATCGGCGCGGAGCTCACCATCATCATAAATATCCTGTAAAAGATGAAGTGTTGTAACCGGGGCGTTCGCCTTCAGGCGAACCACTTGTGCGGGCAGGGCATTGACTGCTAGGACCGCGAACTGTCGATTACGGGGTTTGCGATTGAACAGACCCTGGGACTGTTCCCCGCGCAGGCCGGCCTCGATGATGAGGGCATCCGTGTCGATCACTTCGAACCAATGGCGTAACGCCATGGCCATGCCCCGAATCTGATCGTGCCTTGTCGAGGCGTCCAACATACGCATCCTCCAACAACTATGATATAATGAGAACGCAGTTTTGGGGAGGCTCGATTGCGAGAGAGTTTAATTATTGATGGTGTGCTATGAAATTCTTGTAATCGGCGTCATGAACGGGTGATTATTGGTCGATAATAAAAGCGTCTTGAAGCGCCGAACAAAGACAATGTGTGGAGCGGTTGCCTCGGCGGTAACCTAAAGGGGGGGGGGGGGCTCAAGGCCCGCTATCGATGGAAGATTCTGGACTGAGTTGGCTCTCCCGCGTCAAGTACTCCGTTAACCATTTTTTTCGGGACCGCGAGATCATCGTGCGGTCGGACGGCCAGATCCACTACTTCACCTTCAGTCGACGGCTTCAATTGGTCTTGACCTGCGCTTGGTTCCTGCTTGCTGCTTGGGGCGGATTCGCGACGGTCGGTTACGTCAATCAGTTCTCTTTGATCGAGTCCAAGAATCAGGCGATTTGGCGGTCCCAGGCGTCATATCGTGAATTGCTGGACCAAGTTTCTGACTACCAGCTCTCGATCGTAAGCATCACCCACGATCTTAAAGAGACCCAATCACATCTGCGCCGACTATTTGACCAGAACGAGACCCTCAAGCACACGCTGTATTCGACAGAGACCGAGCTGAAGCTCACCCAGGTAGAGCGCGACCGCATCACCACAGGACGCCATGCCCTGCGCGATCAGTTTAAATTGCTCGGTAAGGAAGTGCGGCGGATGACGAGCAAGAACAACGCGCTGGAAAATCATATCGGCAATTTGCGCGGGCATCTTGAAAGCGTGCAAGCGGAGAAAGCCGAGATCGTCGCCGAGAGGCGCGCCATGGGCGACAGGCTCTGGCGATTGAGCAACGATCTTCAGGGCTCGATCATGCGCGGGGAACAGTTGGAAACGACGATAGGCTCGCTGCGAGCAGATCTTCGTAACGAGATGATCAGTAAAGGGTTGGTCGCGACTGATAATGACGCGTTGCGTTTGAGGGTCTCCAATCTGGAATCTAGTTTGTCTGATGAAGCCGAGCAGCATCGCGGGCAACTCGAGGCGATTTCCGCCCGGGCACTGAAAAATATCCATGCTTTGGAAGCAGTGCTGAATTACACGGGGCTGAGTTTGCAGGAGATCGCTCCTCTTCCCAAGGGAACGATCATGGGCCAGGGCGGTCCGTTCGTCCCCTACCATCCAGATATGCGCCCCTCAGATGATATGGACTCGTTGGAAGAGGAGATTGAGGTAAACATCACGCGCTGGGCGCAGCTTCGCGATCTCGTGTCGACAATCCCGCTGATCGGGCCCATTGAAAAAGGTTATGTATCGAGCCGGTTTGGTCGCCGAAAAGACCCTATTTCAAAGCGTTGGGCGATGCACAAGGGGCTCGATCTCGGTGGCCCCTACAAGACTGCCGTGCATGCCACGGCGCCTGGAACCGTGGTTTTCGCGGGGCGCCGGGCCTTTTATGGTCGCACCATCGACGTGCAACATAAAAATGGGCTCATGACACGTTATGCCCATTTGTATAGAATTAAGGTCAAAAGAGGGCAAAAGGTCGGTCTCGGTGAGACAATCGGGTTACTCGGGAGCTCCGGACGGAGTACCGGGCCTCATGTTCACTATGAGATTCGATACTTGGGCAAGGCACTCAACCCCAGGAAGTTCCTAAGGGCGACAAAAAATGTTCAAAAATAAAAAAGAAATTCCAGGTTCGGACTCCAGCTTGTTGAGGAACAAGGCGCCCTCTCTGCTTAGCGCCGACTTGGTTATCAACGGGAACCTTGAAAGTGACGGCGACATTCAAGTCGATGGCACGGTAGAGGGTGACATCAGAAGCAAAATGCTGACGATTAGTACCTCGGCGGTGGTTCGTGGATCCATCGACGCTGAGAATATCTTGATCGCCGGCACTGTTACCGGCCAGATCAAGGCGCGGCACGTAACCCTTACCAAGTCTGCCAAGGTCATAGCCGATGTCATCCAAGAAAGATTGACCATCGAACCTGGCGCGTTCTTCGAAGGCAATTGCCGCCAGTTTCCCGGCGAGGAAGAAGCCACGCTGAGACGGATCGAGCAAAAATCCATGACCAAACCGAACGGTGCCGGTACTGCCGCATCCACCAAAAACGGCGTTGCGATCAGCGACGCGGCCTGACGCCTTATTGGTTGGGCTTGGCTTGATAAAGAAACGTAACGATACCATTATCGTGGCGCATTTTTGATTATAATTCTTAAATTAATCAACTATTAATGATGACTATTGGCCAGATCTACATCACGTGGCTTGGGTGGGCGATCGAGCCTCCGTGGGCGCGAGCGGTCGCTAACATCGCACATTCTGATCGTTGACGCGCCTCTGGTGCGCAGCGGAGGGTGCCAGGAGACGTGTTGGCCATGCGCCACCCGGTCTTGGGCGAGCCCAGGCGCAAGCGGTAGACGTGCAGGCTTTCCAATACGCGTTGGACGTAATTTCGGGTTTCTGCAAAGGGAATGCGTTCGATCCAGTCGATCATGTCGACTCCGGGCAGGCGCGGGTCGCCCCGTTCCTTGAGCCATCTCTTCACCCGGTGTGGGCCTGCGTTATAGGCGGCTAGGGCCAAAACATATTCGCCGCCGAAAGCTTCGAGTTGAGCCTTCAGATAACTCGATCCCAGCCTTAGGTTATAGGCAGGGTCCGCAGTCAGCCGTCCGCGCCCATACGAGATTTTCAAGGCGCGCGCGACATTTCGCGCAGTGGCCGGCATCAGTTGCATGAGCCCCAGCGCGCCAACGCGGCTGCGGGCCGAATCATTAAACCCACTTTCCTGACGGATGACCGCCAGTGTCAGCGCCGCTTCAGGGGCTCCATCCACCGGCACTTGGATCAAGGGATAGCCGGCCTCGGTAAGAATGAACCCGGAGCGTGCGGCGACACGCGCTGTATAGACCGCAATATCGACGAAGCCGAGAGCGCGGGCGGAAGCGGCGATCCAAGCCGCGTCCTCGCGTGTGCTCGCCGCCCGTGCCGCCGTCCTGAAGAACAGCCGGGCCATTCTCTCCTGGCCAATTTCTCCGAGGGCTATAGCGCTATTGATCAAGTCGCGGGTCTCGGGACTGGAACGGGTGGCCGCGTCGGGTATCGGTGTCGATGGGAGGCGGGAGATGGTCGAGGGAGATTTGAGGGCTGCGAGCTGGCCGTAAAACGTGGTTTGGTGCCGTGCCGCCGCAGCGTACCAGCGCCGCGCCGCGGTCATCCCGCCGCTGGCGTCTAATGCCCGCCCTGCCCAATATGCCGCACGGGCCCGACTGATCGGGGTTTTGACCGCCGAGTACATGCTCGTAAAATACCGTGCTGCCTCGGCCGGTTTGTCATGATAACGCAAAGCAATCCACCCGGCGTGCCATTGAGCCTCCGCGAAGGTCCCTCCGGATCTTTGTATATGGCTGGCCGCAAGGAGATAGGCATCTTCGTGCCGACCGCTATCCAGAGCATAACGCACCTGGCGAGATCGTTCCTTCCACCAAATCGACCGGAATTCAAGGTCGTTCGGGATATCCCACAGTAGTTCCAGCGCCTCGTCCTTCAGGCCCTTTCGA
>JAPKDN010000222.1 GCA_028822575.1 Alphaproteobacteria bacterium
CCCAAAAAAGTTGGGGGCGCCGAGGGTGGATCGGGAACGATACGGTCTGAATACCTTAGCCCGCCGAGACTGCGCTATTCGTTCCGCTGTGCTGCCAACATTGGTGCTGTGGGTCGATGGGACGGCTGATAGAGTGCTATGGTTAATTCGCCTAATAACTCGAGTTGTTCGTGATGTGTCAGTTCGCATTAGCGGTCCGTTGCCAAGGGTCACCCAGCCGCGCCCTCTGACACGCCTGGAGCCCAGCATCGCGAAGTCGAAGCCGGCGCGTTCAAAATGGCGACGGTCAGGCTGGGAGATACTGAAAGTGAAATTGGTGCGCCAGTTCTGGTTGAAGTTTAGGTAGGCGCGGCCCTTGATGATGACATCAGAGATGACCCGTCCCTCTACGATCTGAAATGTATCGATGTCGCGTTGCATTTCATGCGCGTTTCGGACCCAGAAAAACCTTTCGCCCCATATGCCGGCTTTCCGAGCTCGTGCGTCGTCAACACTAGGGCTAGCCCATGCTCCAACAGAGTTTTGCACCCAAAGCCCACTTTCGAGGCTGGGATGCGCAAGTACGCGGTCATGTCGGTCCTGGCGTTTAGTGCCAAGATAAAGGATCAGTGATTTTTTCTATCGCCAACTCGGCCAAATTTATCCACGCAATTTCTGCCAGAGGTTGCGCCGGGTCGTATCCTGGGGCGATTTTGGGAAACGTGACGCCGGCCGGCCGAATTTCCAATCCCCGCTGGTGACCAAAGTACCCTTCGGCATTACTGCTTTCACGGTCACCCGCGCGCCTATGTCGGGAGGATGGCAGCCTAGGATGCTGCGTCCGCAGTTCAGAAGCCGCTGGCTAGAATTAAAAAATTTGTCACCGAGCCACAAGCTGCCATGCTACACTACCACGGCCACCGTGTATCGCCGGAGTGGGCGATGTCAGGCGATGCAGACAGGCTAAAAGCCTGTGTATGTCAAGTGATGTGGTCTGGCGTGTCAATTTTTTAACGATATTAGCGCTGCGTTTGTTGAAACCTCTACCTGTCCCTCAAATCTTAGCTCCGTCCTCCCGCAAAAGGCGTGCCGCCGTCACGCCCAAGGATGCGAAGGCGCAGAAAGTTTAGTAGGCTGATCACGCCGTATTCCCGCACCCGGTGCCGATCGCCGGGAAGATGGGTCATCTGGGCCTCAATATGATCACCGAAGGCGATGCCCAAATGGACTGTGCCGGCGGCCTGACCTTCCTGCTCCGCTGGACCCGCCACGCCCGTGGTCGAGATGCCCACGTCGGCTTTGAGGGTCTTGCGCACGCCGTCGGCCATAGCGCGGGCGGCGTCTGGGGTGACTACCGGGCCCTCGGGCACGTCGAGCAGGCTGAACTTCACGTCGCTTGCATAGGCCACGATGCCGCCACGTAGCACGTCGCTGGAGCCGGGAACCGAGGTCAGGCGCGCACCAACCATACCGCCGGTCACGGATTCCGCCACCGCCAGGGTCATACCACGCTCCCGAAGGAGTTGGAGGATGACAGATTCCATGGTCTCATCATCCGACCCGAAGACATATTCGCCGATCACATCGCGAACTGCGGCCTCTTCCTCGGCGAGGATTTGGGCGGCCTCCTCCTCGGTCCCGGCCTTCACCGTGACCCGGACCTTGAGGCCTTCGATGCCGCTGGCCTGAAACGCGATCGTGGCGCGGCCGCTTGCGTCCAGATGCGCCATGCGCTCGGTTAGCATCTCGTCAAGCCCGGACTCGGTCTGGCCCCAGGTTTTCAACACCCGGCTCTTGATGACCGCCGTCACGCCGGAGCGTTTCTGCAAGTCGGGGATGACGCATTCCTCGCACATCATCTTCATCTCGAAGGGAACGCCTGGAACCGCGTAGATCACCTTGTCGCCAACTGGACAGACCAGACCTGGCGCCGTGCCTGGCATCTGTGGGATCGCCATGCCGCCATCGGGGATATCGGCCTGGCGCAGATTGTTCTCGGACATCACCCGGCCGCGGGACTCAAAGCGATGGCGGATATGATCGGCGATCTCGTCGTCGCGGATCAGCTTGGTCCCCATGACCTCGGCGATTACCTCGCGGGTGATATCGTCCTGGGTCGGGCCGAGGCCGCCGCTGACGATCACCGCGTCTGAGCGGCCAAGCGCCTGTTGGATGGTGTCGATCATGCGTTGGCGGTTATCGCCGATGGTAACGTGATAGACGCAATCGATACCGGCCAGCGCCAGTTGCTCACCAACCCAGGCGGCGTTCGAGTTGACGATCTGGCCCAGCAGAAGTTCTGTTCCGATCGCGACGAATTCACAACGCATGACCGTGTCTCCAATTGATTAGGTCGTAAGAGTACCAGGCTCGACCACACCCAGTATTTCCAGAAACATCGGCTGTTGGGCGTCGGCCATCTCGTTGCCTTGTTGGATTGTACAGCCCTTGGCCTTGGCGGCTGCCAAAAACTGTGTCATCGGCGGTTTGGTCACTGCGTCGGCGACCATGGTGTCTGAGCGAATGTCTTCCAAGGGGAAGGGGAGCGGATCGTCGACGCACATGCCCATCGGCGTGGCATTGGCGAGGATATCGATCTTGGCCGGATCACCGGCCTCGTGGGTGATCTCAACATCGGGATAGTGCCCACGCAGCCTTGTCAAAAGCGTCTCGCGGCGCTTGGCGTCGATATCGATCACCGCCAACCGTTTGGCGCCGTTGTCGGCCACCGCATGGGCGATGGCGCTACCCGCGCCGCCGGCGCCGATCAGGACGAACCGCTTGCCACCGACCGTCACGCCGTGCTTTGCTAGCGCCGAGAGAAACCCGGGGCCATCGGTCATGTCGCCGATCAGGCGGCCATCGCTGGTCCGCTGAACGATATTGCAGGCGCCGATCCGCTTGGCCCGGTCCGACACTTCGTCGCAATTGGCCAGAGCCGCCTGTTTGTGTGGGACCGTCACCCCGACGCCACCGCAATTCTCCCAGCCCTTGAGCATGGTGAAAAAGCTGTCGACCGCGTCCGGCACGATGTCCATTGCGACCATGGCCGCGTCCATATCGTGCTCGGCTACGAAACCATTGAACACGGTGGGAGAGCGCACCTGGGCGATCGGGTGCCCGATGATCGCGTAAAATCGAGAGGTGCCAGTGAGGATATGCCGGCTCATGGGAGCCCCGCGCCCTGCACGTCAACCTGGGTGATTTCAATTCGGCCGGTGCGGCCCTTGGCGATCTCCGGACCAGAATCCAGATTAGTGCAGACGAACAGGGTTTTCAGATCGTCCCCGCCGAGCATGCAGGCATAAGGGCCGTACCCGCCTTCCAGCTTGATCCGCTCGGTGATCTCGCCGCCATCGCGGAAGCGGATGATTTCCTTAGCGTGTGGGTCGGTCACCCAGATCGCGCCCTCGGCATCGAGGCAGATGCCGTCGGGATATAGACCCGCTGTTTCTGCAAAGACGCGGCGATTAGAGAGGGAACCGTCCCCGGCGATATCGAAGGCGGTCAGCCGCTCGGCCCGGGTTTCCGCGACCACCAGAGTTTCACCATCGGGAGTGATCACTGTGCCGTTGGGGAACCACAACCCGTCCGCCGCGATACTAGCGGCGCCTTCGGGAGTGACCCGCACCAGGGTTGTGGACCTGGGCTCCTCGCCGCCGTGGCGGTTGAAGCCAAAATTACCGACATAGGCGCCGCCTTGGGCGTCGACCACCATGTCGTTGCACCAGTAATTCGCATGCTCCGAAAGGTCCGCGTGCTCGACGAGCTTGTCGTCCTCCAACCGTACGAGTTTCTGGTCGCGCATCGAGACTATCAGCAGCACCCCGTCTGGCGTCCAGCCCAGACCCGAGGGTTGTTCGGGTATCGTGCAGATGGTCTCGCGATTGCCCTGGATATCGACGGCGATTACCTCATAGGCATAGAAATCCGAGAACCAGAGCCTGCCGTCACGCCAACGGGGACCTTCGGCGAAGGTCAGGTTGTCAAGGATTGGAGTCAGTTTTTTCATGGCCATCCAGCTCCTGGCACGGCGACGCGGGTGGTCTCTATCCGACCGGTGGGATTGCCCGCGTGGTCCTGGTTTTTGTACAAATTTGTGCAAATTATCAGGGTCCGACGATCTGCGCCGCCAAGCGCTACGGCGTAGGAGCCGCGGTCATCGGTGGAAAGCCGGTCGGTGATCTCGCCGCCATCCTTGATCCGAAGCGATTGTTTCTTGACCGGATCGGCGATCCAGACCGCGCCTTCGGCATCCATGCAAATCCCGTCCGGCACCCAATCTTCACCGCCCTCGGCCCAGATGCGCCTTCCCGAAAGCGTGCCGTCTGGTGCCTTGTCGAAGGCCGTCAGCTTACGGCCCCAGGACTCGGCGACTACCATGGTTTTGCCGTTGGGTGTGATGGCGATGCCGTTGGGGAAGAAGAAATCATCAGCGGCGACTGAGAGCGAGCCATCCGGGTCCACCCGGGCGATATTGGTGTTCCGGGCGGGCTCCTTCTCGCGGTAATTGAAGCCAAAATTGCCGACATAGGCCCGGCCATCGGCGTCGACGGTCATGTCGTTACACCAGGAATGCGCGATGCCCGATAGGTCCGCGTGGACCTTCAAGCCGTCCGGGTCGAGCCGCATCACCTTTTGGTCCAGCATCGAGACCACAAGTAAGCGGCCATCCGGCAGCCAGCCCAGGCCCGAGGGTTGGTTCTCCACCGTGCAAATAGTCTCGGACTTGCCGTCCAAATCCACCGCGATCACCGAATGCGAATAGAAATCGGAGAACCATAGCCGACCGTCATGCCAGCGCGGGCCCTCGGGAAAGGTGAGGTTATCGAGAAGGATCTTGAGGTTGGGCATGCCTGAGGTTCCTATTGTAGCGGATTAGAAATGCCGTCACCCCGCCGAAGGGCGGGGCCCATTCCGCCGAGGTTCCATTCGCGATGATGTTGCAATTTAGCAAACAGCATTGGTGTCTCATCGTTCGTTGGAATGGGTCCTGGCCTACGTCGGGATGACAAACTCGTGGCGGTTATTCAGGCAGCGGGAATTTCTCCAACGCTTCCTTGTAATGCGGCTCGTTGTCAATTTCCAAGGTCGCCAGGACCCGCACCACGCCGCAATAGAAGGCGATGGCAAGAACCAGATCGACCAGATGCTCCTTGCTTAAATATCCCTGGAGGATCGCGAAATCCGCGTCGGAGATTTTCAAGTCCGTCACCATCGCCCGCGCCGAGCGGAGCACTGTCTTCTCAAGCTCCGGCAGGCCGCTATCACGGCCTTCGGTCTCTGCCGTGATCGCATGTACGTCATCCTCGGTAACCCCAAACTGCTCGGTGCCGAGGCGCACGTGGTGGGTGTACTCATACTCGCTCTTGGTCAGGTACCCGACCTGGATTATCGCCATCTCCTTGAGCCGAGGATCGAGCTTTGTCTTGTAGCGAATGTATTGGCCAAGCCCACCAAAGGCCCGGGCGCCGCCTGGGCTGTTGGTCAGCTGACGGAACAGGTTGATCGGGCGTTTGAGGAGTTCCTTGTCCTCGTCCTTCAGATCATCGACGTCGAGATAGGGTAGGCGGGCCATTGGTGGCTCCTTGGATACTTGGAGAGAAAACTCAACCGCGCGGCTTGGCGGAGAGCGAGCAGCCGCCATCGACCACCATCAGATGCCCGGTGACGTAGCGCGCCCAGTTCGACGAGAGATAGACCACCGCCTTGCCGATATCCCAGCCTTCACCCTCGATCTGGACCAGCGAGGCGTTC
>JAPKDN010000223.1 GCA_028822575.1 Alphaproteobacteria bacterium
CTGTCGGATATTGAAGGTCGTGGTTATACCAACATTACCGTTCTCTCTAACGCTGCCCACGTGCTTGACTTCGATGGCGCCTACGCGATCACCAACACATCGACGGTTTCGATCGTTTTCACCAGTTCGGTTGGCGCGAGCGTGTCGGGCGCCGGACTTCTAGGGTCGCTAAACAAGATTTCTGTTGTCGGTACCTCTGCTGCGGATATCTTAAGTGGCGGGCCGGACTCGGACACCCTATCGGGGGGTAACGGTAACGACAGTCTGTATGGCGGTTCCGGGATCGGCATGGATAGCGTGGATGGTGGGGGCGGCGACGATCTTATCTATGGAAACCAAGGCGCAGATTCGGTTATCGGCGGATCGGGCATGGATTCAATTTTCGGCGGCCAGGGCCTCGATGTTCTGTCCGGGGCCGATGACAATGATCTGATTTACGGGGGCGCGGGAAATGATTCGGTATACGGTGGAAAAGGTCTCGACAGTCTTTCTGGTGGTAATGGAAACGATCTTCTCAGTGGCGGCGGTGGCGAAGATGTCGTTTATGGAAATGGCGGCGCTGATACGCTGAGCGGAGGGACCGGAAACGACTCGCTATTCGGCGGCGCCGAGAATGATTTAATTTTTGGCGGCGCTGGCTTGAACGTTATCTACGGAAATCTTGGCGATGACACGTTGGCAGGTGGCGGCGAAAACGATTCCCTGTTTGGCGGCGATGGCAGAGATGCGATTACCGGAGGCGGCGGAAGCGATGTCATCTACGGCAACCAAAGCCTCGATACTATCATCGGTGGCGCCGGAAATGACACGGTTTTTGGCGGCGCGGACAACGATCTTATCAGCGGGGACGCGGGATCGGATCAGCTATATGGAAATCTTGGCGTTGATGTCCTGAGTGGTGGCGCCGGCGCAGACTCGCTATTTGGCGGAAACAATATCGATTCCTTATTTGGTAACGACGGTGCTGATTTGATTTACAGCAATATAGGTGCGGACGTTATTTCCGGGGGCGTAGGTAACGATACCCTTTACGGCGGCGCGGACAACGACCTGATCGCTAGTGGCGCGGGTGACGATATGGTTTGGGGCAATCGTGGCGACGATACTTTGCTTGGAGGTACGGGGACGGACCAGTTCCATCTGCGAGGGACATTCGGGCATGACACCATTACCGATTTCAGTCTGAGCGGGGGAGACAAGATCGTCGTCGACGCGGGCGTGCGCTTTGTTTATGCCGACAACGGCACAAGCACGCGAGCCGACTTCAGCACAGGCGATTCAGTGGTTTTAATCCATACGGACTTTAATTTCGCCAACGTGGGTAGTGGGTCGTTTTTCGAGTTTCTGTAGTCCATGCCCTCCAGCCGCTGCCCCGACAGGCGGGTGCCGTTGACCCCGGTGGGTACACATTCAACGGGTCGTCGCGTTGGTTGATCAGGGCGTTCCGGCACGGTGGAAAGAATCGCCGAGCGGGTGTCACGGCAAAGTGAGCCAATACGAAATGTGACGGTCTATTTTGCCTCGGCGACGCCTCTTGCTCGGTTTCCTATGGACATTGATGGTTCGCGAATTACATAAGGGTGAGTGTACGCGTATCGCGAACCAGTTTCAGGGCGAATGAAACATGCGGGGCGAGCGGGTGGGGGCCAAGATCCGAGAGGGAGCATAAACCTTGTACCATCAGATCACGAATGCCATCAAAGTCACAGTGAACCCGGTATATCTCGAGGATCAATCGTCTCCAAGCGAAGCCCATTATGTTTGGGCTTATCAGGTGACGATTGAGAATCTTGGGGCAACCACGGTACAACTCCGCAACCGCGTCTGGTCGATTACCGACGCGACAGGACATACCCAGGAGGTTCGTGGCCCGGGCGTGGTTGGCGAGCAACCCGTGCTTCAGCCCGGTGAAAGTTTCGAGTACACCAGCGGCACGCCTCTCAAGACCCCGTCGGGATTGATGGTTGGATCCTATGAAATGGAAAGCGAGGAGGGATCTCGGTTTGATGTGCCCGTGCCGGCGTTCTCGCTGGATAGCCCGCACGAATCAGTCCGATTGAACTGAATCGACAAGGTTTCAATACCCAGATGTCGTGTGGCGGCAAGCCTGGCTCGAGCTTGGCACGAATTTGCCTAAGTCGCCCAGGCCTGAGACAATAACAAAGCGAACGGTTACGCGAAGAGGAACACATAATGGCGCCAGACGATCACGGTTCCACCGAAAATACGCTGTGCTCGCGTGTCGATTCGATGACGTCAGCGCGACCTAGCCGCGAGGACGCGGAAGCGGCGGTCCGGACCTTAATAAAATGGATTGGCGAAGATCCGGATCGCGAGGGACTGGTCGATACTCCAAAGCGCGTGGTCAAGGCTTATGAAGAGCTGTTTGGCGGCTATTGGGAGGACCCAACGGCGATTCTGGAGCGAACCTTTGAAGAGACCGAGCAATACGAGGAAATGGTCCTGTTGCGGGATATCCGGTTGGAGTCCTTTTGTGAGCACCACATACTGCCGATTATCGGTAAGGTTCACATCGCCTATGTTCCCAATGGTCGGGTGGTCGGCGTAAGCAAGCTAGCGCGCGTTCTCGACATATATGCTAAGAGGATGCAAATTCAGGAAAAACTGACCGCCCAGGTCGCGAATTCCATCAACGAAGTACTGCGTCCCAAGGGCGTGGCTGTCGTGGTCGAGGCGGCGCATGAGTGCATGACAACCCGAGGAGTGCATAAACCGGGCGTCAAAATGGTCACGAAGACCCTGCTTGGGTGCTTCAAGGACGACCGAGACGTGCGGCGGGACTTCATGAGCTTTATCGGTAATCCTGGCTAGATCAATCGAGGTGGCCGCGGACGCCACCGCCGTGATGGTTTTCAAGCAATCCCCTGGGTGGACTTGGTCGGCGTTTTCGCTAATGATTATGATCTTTTGAACGGCACGGATCGGAGCCATCTTGGTCGCGATCGGCCCAGTCCTTTTTATCATCGGCCTCTTGATGTCGCTGCTAGCCGTCGCCATGGGGCTTCCGGCGGTTGCCGATCTGGCCACTGGAAACCCCGACTGGCAGGTCTTCGCGGGCTCGGCGGCGGTGTCTTTGTTTGTCGGTGTCGGATTGATGTTGACGACGCGCACGGGGATGCATACGAATCTCAATCTTCGCCAGGCCTTCCTGCTGACAACGATGAGCTGGGTCGCGGTGGCAGCGGTCGGCGCCCTGCCCTTCGCGTTCTCAGAGCTCGATCTCAGCGTATCGGACGCGTTTTTCGAATCGATGTCGGGAATCACCACGACAGGCTCGACGGTAATCGTCGGTTTGGATTTCGCGCCGCCCGGGATTTTATTGTGGCGGGCGTTGTTGCAATGGCTTGGCGGCATCGGGATCATTGTCATGGCTTTGGCGATTTTGCCGATGTTGAGCGTCGGTGGGATGCAGTTGTTCCAGACCGAGGCCGGCGACACGCCCGACAAGGTCCTTCCCCGCGCCGCACAATTAGCCGGTGGTATATTCGCAATCTATTTGTTGCTGACAGCGATCTGCGCCTTGGCGCTATGGCTGGTTGGGCTATCTGGGTTCGACGCGATCACACATTCGATGACCACCATCGCCACTGGGGGTTATTCGACCAAGGATGCATCAATCGGCCACTTTCGCAATCAAGCGGCGGAGTGGATCATTGTCGCAGGGATGATTATTGGTTCGTTGCCATTCGTCTATTATCTGAGGGCCGTCCGAGGGGATTTGCGACCGATTGCTAGCGATAGTCAGGTCAGATGGTTCCTCGCGGTCGTGGTCCTCTCGGTCGCGAGTATCACCGCTTGGATTTGGCTAGCCATGGAATTCCGACCGCCGGACGCGCTTCGATATGGCGCGTTCAACGTAATATCTGTGCTCACAGGCACTGGATACGCAACCTCCGACTTCGCGGTGTGGGGAGGTTTTCCAGTGATGCTGATGCTTTGTCTGATGTTTGTTGGTGGTTGCGCGGGGTCGACGACCTGCGGCATCAAGATTTTCCGGTTCCAAGTTCTCTACGCCACCGCTCGCGCCCAGCTCCAGCGTTTGTTGCTGCCACATGGGGTGTTCGTGCCGCATTTCAACAAAGCCCCGATTCCCGAGACCGTCTCCGAAGCAGTAATGGGATTCTTTTTCCTTTATATCATCTGCTTTGGTTTGCTGGCGGCGGGCCTGGCGGTACTTGGTCTGGACTTCACCACGGCGATTTCCGGCGCCGCGACGGCGATCAGCAACGTCGGCCCCGGTCTCGGCGAGGTCATTGGCCCCAGTGGAAGTTTCAAGGACCTCCCCGAGAGCGCGAAATGGTTACTGTCCGCTGGAATGTTGCTTGGAAGGCTTGAGCTGTTTACCGTGCTAGTAATGTTTTCGCCCGCCTTCTGGACTCGTTGACTCCCGACCACAATATTTGTCCAAAGCGCGCCAGGCTGATCATGGAGACCCCGAAGCGATGACCGATGCCCTAAGCAGTTCCATTGAATGGCTAGCCCGCCTGATTGCTTTTGATACGACGTCACGGCTCAGCAATCTGGACCTGATCGATGATGTGCAAACCTACCTTCATGGCTTGGGAGTTCCGACGCGCCTTACCCGGAACGAGGAAGGCAGTAAGGCCAATCTCTGGGCCACTATTGGCCCCGAGGATCGTGGTGGCGTCGTGCTTTCTGGCCATACCGACGTGGTGCCGGTGGACGGCCAGGATTGGAGCCGCGACCCCTTCAAGATGCACCGAGAAAACGGTAGGCTCTATGCCCGCGGTACGTCGGATATGAAAGGGTTCTGCGCGATTGCCTTGGCACTGGCGCCAGAAATGAAGCGCCGGAATTTGATAACGCCCATCCACTTCGCGTTTTCCTATGACGAGGAAGTTGGTTGTATCGGTGTGCGCGGGTTGATCAAAGACGTGGTCGAGAATTTGCCACTGCCCCGTGCCGTGGTCGTGGGCGAGCCGACATCGATGAAGATCATAGGCGGCAACAAGGGTGGCTGTTCGTTCCGAACCACCGTGCGCGGTGTGCCGGGTCACTCCAGCGAGCCGCACCGAGGCGCCAACTCGATCATGGCGGCGGCGCGAATCATCAACTTCATCGAGGATCTGCAAGGAGAGATCGCTGACAATGCCGATCCCGACAGCCCGTTCGACCCTCCCTATACAACCTTCGATCTTGGTGTAATCGAGGGGGGCACCGCAAATAACATCATTCCGGAATATACCCATTTCAACTGGGGTTATCGCAGTCTCCCCTATGAGGTTCCGGGTTTATTGGAAAACCGGGTGCGGGCGTTCATCGACGCGAATATAGAACCAAAATTAAAGGCTATCGCCCCGCATGCTGGGGTCACGACGATCCTCCGAAACATGACGCCGCCATTAATGCCCGATACCGAGTCCGCTGCTGAACAATTGATCCGGCACCTTACGGGGCTAAATGAATCTGGGACCGTGGCGTTCGGAACCGAGGCTGGGCTTTTCCAACAGGCCGGTATTCCAGGCGTTATTTTTGGCCCTGGTTCGATCCAACAAGCACACCAGCCTGATGAGTTTATCGAGGTCAGCCAGATGGCCGAATGTGTCGAGTTCATTGGTAAGCTGATTGATTGGGCCGAAGCCGGCATCTGAACACTGATTGCAATCGGACTGAACTAAAAAGCGCCGCCGGGGGGACCCGGCGGCGCTTATTCATGGTGATTTCGGCAGCGCCTTCCCAGAGCGTGATGCG
>JAPKDN010000224.1 GCA_028822575.1 Alphaproteobacteria bacterium
GACATTGCGTGATGCGGAGGCTGCGGTTGGCGAGGCGACGGGGACCGCGGCGAGAGAGTCGGCAAGACAAGCGGATATCGCGGCCAAGATGCCTGGTCTTCGGCAGACGGAGACGGAAACATCTGCGGCACTGCAGCGTCTGACGCTCGCGCGCGCTGAGGTGGACAAGGAACAGGAACGCATTGTTACCGCGCGATCCGAGGCCGAATCAAGATTGCGACAAATCGGCGACGACGTGGAACGTGAGACTGCCCTGGCAGCGGAAGCCAGGGAGACGGCCGAGCGGCTGTCCACGGAGCGGTCGACAATCGAGTTGGCCCGGCGAGGCGAGGCCGAGCGCCAGGCCGCCGCCGCCACACGGCTTACCAAAGCCAACCAACGGGCTGATGAACTTGAAGGCAAGATAGCCGCGCTCACCGAGGTGATCGCTGTTACCGAGGCACGGCGCGGTGCCCTGGAGCGCCAAGTGAGGATGGCGACGGAGCGTCACGAGCGACTTGACCGCCAGCTCGAGGGATTGAATCGCCAGGCCCAGGAATTAACGGACCGGACCGTGGCTCCTGAGGGCCTGACCGTGGCCGAGGGGGCCGTCGAGACCGCGAGCGAACGGATGGAAAATGCTCGGCTGGAGCTCGACGTGGCCGAAGAGGAAAAGGCGGATCGAGCAAACCAGGTGGACTTGGCGCGTGACAATTTGCGCGAGATCGAGGCGGTCGTCTCCAAATTCGAGGCCGAGGCAGGAGCACTTCGCGACATTCTATTGGCCGATGCGCCGGCAGGATTAGCCCCGGTTCTCGATTTGATCAAGGTCAAAACAGGGTACGAGAATGCCTTGGGCGCGGCCTTGGGTGATGATCTGACGGCACCGATTGGCGGTGGTGATGCGGCTGGTGGCGGCGAGGAACCCAGGCATTGGTTAGGCCGGGTGGCGGCGGTTATTGGATCGATGGCCTTGCCCGACGGCGTCATCGCGCTGGACCAGGTCGTCACCGGACCCGCTGAATTAATCTGGCGTTTGTCTCAAATCGGTGTCGCCAAGGACCCGGCCGAAGCGGCGCGCTTACAGGCTGGCTTGGCCCAGGGCCAGAGATTGACCACGCCAGAAGGCGGATTATGGCGTTGGGATGGTTTTGTCATCACCGTCGAGGCGCCAAGCGCGGCCGCCACCCGAATGCGGCAACGCAACCGCCTTTCGGAGATCGAACTCGCCCTGAAATCCGAAGTGGATAATCACGAGGCGGCGAAGCAACGCGTGCACGTCGAACAGGACGCTCTTGGTGAGATCAGCGAGTGGGAAAAACGCCATCGCGATGATCAGCGCGAAGCAATGAGTGATCTGGATACCGCTCGAAAACAATTGGGTGTGATGCGCGGGCGGCTGGCGGAGCTCGAAACCAAGCTCGCGGCGATTCAGGAAAATAGGCTCCGAATCGGCAACGACCAAGCAGAGGCGGTCGATCAACGCGAACAGGCCAAAGCGGAATTGGCCGAGCTGGCTGATGTTGAGTCATTACGTGCCGAAAGCGCGGGACATCGACGGACGCTTGTCGAGCGGCGAATAGAGCTGGTTGACGCCCGGGGCGACCATGACCAGCTCGTTCGTGAGGCTCAGGGCCGGGGCACTCGTCTCTCCACCATTCAGGTTGAACAAACTACCTGGGTCGACCGGGTGGCCCGTGCCACCGCCCGCATGTCCGCATTGGACGAACGTCAAGTCGCCGAAAACAACGAGCTCGCCCGACTGGTCGCCCGCCCGGTGGAGCTAACGGAACAACGCGACATGTTGGTTGGTGCGATCGAGGGCGCGGAGATCAAACGCAAGACGGCGGCCGATGCGTTGGCGTCGGCGGAAGTGGTGCTTGGACAAGCCGATCATGCCTCGCGAGAGGCTGATCGGGTGGTCGCGGCGGCCAGGGAAGCCCGGGTGCGGGCCGAAGCCGAGCTGAGCCGGGTGAACCAGGGTTTGTCGGCGCTGCGCGAGCGGATCTTGGAACGGTTGGAGTGCCTGCCAGACCAGATCCTGGAGAAGGCCGAAATCTCTTTGGACGAGGAATTACCAGACATCGATTCGACGGACGCCCGCTTGGAACGACTCATGCGCGAACGGGAGCGAATCGGCCCGGTTAATTTGCGGGCGGAGCAGGAGGTCGAGGAGCTTGAACAGCAAATAGAGGGGATGGAAAATGAACGTGACGACTTGGTCGGCGCGATCGCCCGGCTTCGACGCGCCATATCCTCTCTAAATCGCGAGGGCCGCGAGCGGCTCCTGGCCGCTTTCGAGAAAGTGAACCGTTATTTTCAGGACCTATTCGTTCGCCTGTTCGGCGGCGGGCGCGCCACGCTTACCATGGTAGAGGCTGATGACCCGTTGGACGCCGGGCTGGAGATCATGGCTAGCCCGCCCGGCAAGAAACTGCAGATGCTCTCATTGCTATCGGGTGGTGAACAGGCCTTGACCGCGACGGCGCTGGTTTTTGCCGCTTTCATGACCAATCCGGCGCCAGTTTGCGTGCTTGACGAGGTCGATGCGCCGCTGGATGACAGTAACGTGGATCGGTTCTGTAATCTTTTGGAAGAAATTTCTGCCAGTACCGGTACACGTTTCCTAATCATCACTCATCACCGTTTGACCATGGCCCGGATGCATCGATTGTTCGGCGTAACCATGGCGGAACAAGGGGTGAGCCAGCTGGTCTCGGTCGACCTCGAGGGTGCGGAGAGGCTCCGTGAGTCGGCCTGATCGGGACTTCTTCCCTGCGGCTCGCGGCCGCACCGTATGTATCCTATTGAAATATAATGGGAAATTCTCTAAAAACTGATTGTGGGTGCCTCTTGACACAAGGGGGCGCCATTCCCTATGTTTCCCGCGTTTTCGCTGAGGTGTCTGTGGATTCCTTCTGGTGATGGATGCGTGGACGGAAGGTCGACGAGTGCCGCATGGCAAAAGGCGATCAAAAGGCTCCGCCTTCACTCAATGACTTGGACGCGCGACTTCGTGTGGCTCGGGAAGGGGCGGAGCGGAAATCAGGAAAGCGCACGACGGATAGCGTGGCGTCGTCGCCTCTTGTGGGCATGGCGATGCGAGCCGGAGTTGAGTTGGTCGCTGGCGTAGGCGTAGGCACTGCCGCCGGCTACGGATTAGATAAGTGGTTGGACACGTCGCCTTGGTTGCTCATCGTGTTCTTCTTCATAGGTGCCGCCGCAGGGATGCTTAATGCGTACCGGGCGTTATCTAGCTTGGGAATGGCGCTGGGTTACCGGCGCGGGACAGACGAAGACGCGCCCGATGGCGGGCGTGGTGGCGAATAGAGGGGGAAGTTTGTGGCGTCACCCGTTGAACAGTTTAAACTAAAGCCGCTGGCTCATTTCGAGGTCGCTGGGCTTGACCTTTCCTATACGACATCAGCCTTATGGATGACGATCACCGTCATTGGTGTCACCGCATTTCTGACCTTGAGCATGCGCGGCGGGCGTCTGGTGCCTGGCCGCTGGCAGTCCATGGCGGAAATGTCGTACGAATTCATCGCGAACATGGTTCGGGAGAACGTTGGGAATGAGGGACGGCAATACTTCCCCTTCGTGCTGACACTCTTCCTGTTCATCCTGTTCGGCAACCTGATGGGGATGATACCCTTCGCTTATACCTTTACCAGCCAGATCATTGTTACGTTCGCGATGGCATTCACGATCTTTATCGGCGTTACGATTATTGGGCTGGTTCGCCATGGTTTGCGCTTCTTCACTTTATTCTTCCCCTCGGGAACCCCGATAGCGCTTGCGCCGGTGTTGATTCCTATCGAAGTGATCTCCTATTTCGTGCGCCCGGTCAGCCTTTCGGTCCGACTTTTCGCCAACATGATGGCCGGCCACACGATGATGAAAGTGTTCGGCGGCTTTGTCGTGGCCCTTGGTATAATGGGTGTCGCGCCGATGGTGATGATTGTCGCTTTGACCGGGTTTGAAATTCTCGTGGCGGCGCTGCAGGCCTATGTGTTCGCCATGTTGACCTGCATGTACCTAAACGACGCTATCCACCTTCATTGACAACGGGCTAGTCCGCCGTCATTTGGAACGACTTTTCAGTCAATCAGACTTTATCTCGTATGAAAGGACATCTGTCATGGAACTCGAAGTCGCTGAATTGCACCTCCAAGCCGCGAAGATGATTGGAGCCGGCCTCGCCGTGATCGCCCTGGCGGGTGTCGGTGTCGGCATCGGCAATATTTTTTCCTCTCTCGTCTCCTCGATCGCCCGTAATCCGGCGGCTCGTGGCGAGGTTTTCGGCATTGGCATTCTCGGCTTCGCGCTGACGGAAGCTATCGCGCTGTTTGCGCTGCTGATTTCCTTCATTATCCTGTTCACCTGATTGCCGGCGCCCATGACCGCTGCCCGGGAGGGAGGCGGCTCGGGTTCTTGGCGAGAGGAGAGAACATGCGTGCGAATTTTGATTCGTTAGGAAGCGTTGCCCCTAAGGGTATCGCTGCGGCCATTGTCGCCGGGTTGGGTGCTGTTGTGTCCACTTCTGTGATGGCCGCATCGGCACCGGGCGAGGCTAAGCTTCCACAGCTTGATATCCAGACCTATCCGTCACAGATTTTTTGGTTGGTCGTTACCTTTATCGTTCTGTATGTCCTAGTTTCGAAAGTTGCCGTTCCGCGAATTTCGGAGGTACTAGGAGAACGCGAGGAACGCATCGCCGGTGATCTCGACAAAGCCGAAACCTTGAAAAGGGAAGCGGAACAGGTTCGGGCCGAGTATGAGAAAGCTCTGACCGAAGCGCGCGACAAGGCACATTCTGCGACCCGAGAAGCCCAGGAAGCGGTGGCCAAAAGCGGCACGGTGGCCGAGACCGAAGCACAAGCGAAGGTTGTGGCTATGCTCAAGACCGCTGAGGCAAGAATCGTGGCCGCGCGGACCGAGGCCTTGGGTAATGTTCGATTGGTGGCCCGTGATGTCGCTGGTGACGCAGTTTTCAAACTTATCGGGGTCGAAGTTGACGCGGCCCGGATAGATGGTGTGATCGACGCAGCAATGGAGGGCCGCAGCTGATGGGTGCTGGCTTTGAGTTTACTCCCGAACTGGCGGTAGCCGTTGCGTTCGTCATTTTTGTGGTGCTGGTGCTTTGGAAGGGTATGGCGAAGATCACTGTTGGCCTCGATAAACGAGCCGACCAGATCCGTGCCCAGCTCGATGAAGCGCAAAAGCTTCGAGAAGAGGCTCAGGCCGTTCTCGCGGGGTATCAGCGGCAGCAGCGTGATGCGCTGGCCGAGGCGGAGGAGATAATCTCCCACGCCAAGGAAGAGGCCGAACGGATGAAGGTTGACGCGGCGGCAACGCTGGCGACAACCTTGAAGCGGCGCGAGGAACAGGCGGTCGATCGTATCGCTCAGGCCGAGGCCAAGGCGCTGCAGGACGTGCGAAACCAAGCAGTTGATCTGGCCATTGCAGCGACCGGTATGCTAATTGGCGAGAGCATGACTTCCGACGTTCAGGGTCGGCTGATCGGCGACGCGACGGGCGAATTGTCGACCAAGCTTCAGTAGGGAACAATTAAGATATTGATTCGCTGGTGGCGATCGGGGTTTCCTGGTTGCCGTTATCGTTTCATGGAGGATAGGGCGGGATCGGTTTGGTGATAACGCTCTAGTGGGCCTCGGCCGGAGTATCTGTAAGCTGGGACTCACTAGCCAAAACTCTGCTATCGAATTTTTCAG
>JAPKDN010000225.1 GCA_028822575.1 Alphaproteobacteria bacterium
GCCATTTCAAGTCGCTCGACATCGCGAACATCACCAATGAAATAACGGATGGGACGGCCGGTGCTGGATGGAAACTCCTGCGCCATTTCATACTGCTTCAACTCATCACGAGAAAAAACGATGCAACGGTGCAGGTCATATTTTTCAAGCACAGTTCGGATAAAAGCGCGGCCAAAAGACCCTGTACCACCGGTTACTAGGATCGTCTTGCCATTCAGGTCAATCTGATTGGCGTCGAAGCCGTGATGCTGATAGCTCATGGACTCATCCCCATGGATTTAGCGCCAACCGCCAGTGGTTTAGTTCAGGAAACGTTACTGAAGTTATTATAATGGGCTCACCTGGATCCCAAGAACCTCGCCAAGGATCTCGACGACCCTGTCCACATCCCCCTCCTCCATGGAAGGAAACAAGGGGAGGCTCAAACAGCGATCATAATAGAGCTCGGCACCAGGCAGGGCAGGTGTCTCATAGCGCTGGCAGTAATACGGCTGGGCATGGACGGGGATGTAGTGAACTTGCGTGCCGATGCCTTTCTCGCGAAGTTTGTTCATGACGGCGGTTCGGGTTGTTCCCAAGGCCTTAAAATCAATCAACGCTACCGACAAATGCCAAGCGGGTTTACAGCCCGGTGCGACATGGATAGGACGAACATGCGGTCCCAACCCCGCCAATAGCGCTCCGTATTGATCTCGAAGCGCTCCGCGTTTCCTGACAAATTCGGGCAATCGCCGCAACTGGCTGATTCCCAACGCGCATTGCAGATCGTTCAGCCGGTAATTAAAACCGAGTTCGCGCATCTCATAATACCAGGGTGCGGCGGCCTCCTCGTCTCCCTCGAATGCCATCGCAGTGTTCACGAACCGGTCAGGCTCTCGCACCATTCCGTGATTGCGAAACATCCGCATTTTTGCCGCCAACTCTTCGTCATTTGTGACCAAGACACCACCCTCACCAGTGGCTATCGCTTTTACTGGATGTGTGGAAAACATGGCCGCGTCACTAGACGCACAAGAACCGACCGGGACCATTTTTCCAGTTGGTGCCAAGTGGTCACCGCCCAAGGCATGGCACGCGTCCTCGGCGACAAACAACCCTTCGGCGGCCGCGCGCAAGGCCGGCATATCCTCAGAATGTCCATTAAGATGCACGGGAAAGACCGCCTTGACCGACCCACGACGTGTCCGCCCCAGAGCTTCCAGAAATTGCCGCGCTCCCATCAAGCCAGTATCCGGGTCCACGTCCGCGAAGACAACGTCGGCGCCGACATACCGCGCTGCATTAGCGGTGGCGAGAAAGGTCACGGTCGGGACCACCACCACATCGCCCGGTCCAAGACCAACGGCAAGTGCCAGCAGATGCAACCCAGCGGTACCGCTGGAACAGGCTACAGCATATTTAGCACCAACCTGTTCGGCGAAAGCGGCCTCAAAGGCTTCCACTGTCGGGCCGGTCGTCAACCAGTCGCCACGCATGGCCTCCGTGACAGCCGCTATGTCATCGTCATCGATCACTTGGCGGCCATATGGCAAGAAATCCGCTTCCATCTCGATCTCAGTTCTCTCTCAAAGCCTGATCAAGGCTCCGGGAAATTGGCGCAAACAGATATTCGAGCAATGTCTGATCGTCGGTACTGATAACCACTGTCGCCGGCATCCCCTGAATTAGGTTAAGTGCTGGTTGCTTGGCCAGACTTTCTCGGTCCAGCTCTACCCGCGCTTCGTAGTAAGGCAGTTGGCCCTCTCCTTGAACCACGTCCGCGGAAATATCAATCAGTTTACCCTCGATAGGTTTGGTGGTGCGTTGGCTAAAAGACGTGAGTCGAACGTTTGCCACGGCGCCGACCTCCACGTTGTCACGGTCAACCGGATCGATGCGAATCTGAACGACCAGGTCATCATTCTCCGGCACAATCCCCATCATCGGCTCGCCGGGCCCAACCACCCCACCCTCGGTATGGAACCTTAAGCCGTAAACTCGCCCGCCATAAGGCGCCCTTATCTGCGATCGGTCCAGTGAGTCGCGGGCGCCGGTCAGACGGCCCTCTAAATCTTCGAGGATATTCTGCACCTCGCGCAAGTTGGCCTCAACCTCGGAGGCGGATTGCTCAATAAGGTTGACCTTTTGAAATTCAGTTTCAGAGATCGTTTGCTCGGCCCGCGCGATCAAGGCCTCACGATTGCCGATACTGCCCTGAAGTTGAGCCTCTATGCGTTCGAGGGACAACAGCCTTGTCTTTCGAGCCAAACCCGCCTCATAGAGTTTACGTAGATCAGCGATCTCCTCATCGATCAGTTCCAATTGTCGCTCATCGGCCTGCTGCTGCGCGGCCAGAGCGGTGATTTCTTCATGTGTCTTTGCGATCCGCTGATAGAGAAGGCTAATTTGGCTGCTTAACGCCTTTGTCCTGTTATTGAACAGGCGTTGCTGACCTTCCAGGATCTCAAGGACATAGGGGTTGGATTTACGAGCTGTCAGGGTCTTGGGAAAACGGACCAAGCCCAAACGGTCCCGTTCTGCCAGCAAACGCGCCTTCAACCCAACATTCGCGAGATGCTGCTGCTCCAAAACATCGAATTCCACCCTTACGCGGGTGTCGTCCAGTTCCAAGAGAACTTTTCCAGACGCAACCATGTCACCATTCCTCACGAAGATCCGGCGAATAATTCCGCCCTCCAGGTGCTGAACCGTCTTTTGATTGCTATCAACCTGCAACTGCCCAGGCGCGATCGCGCCGCTGCCTAGTTGCGCCAAAGATGCCCAAACTCCAAAAACACCAAAGAAAACGAAAATAATCACAAAGCCCACAACGATAACACCACGCCAGCGTCTCGGGTTCGCTTTGTCGTCAAGGTCATACATACCTTCGACGGGTTTATGTTCCATGCCATCGCTCATCACCGAGCGTCCTTGTGCAAGTATTTGGAACCTGAAGGAGTCAGCACGGCCACATCACTCCGCACGCGGCAAGGCGGAGATGGCCTGGACACTCTGAACGCTAAGCGTCTTGGTCTCGACTTTTAAGGGTTGCGGCGGTTTCAAGACACGTGTCTGAGGACGGCGGGCCGTGAGCGCTTCAATATTCCTAGCCTCGTTAGCGGGCCTGGTCAGCTCTTCTCGCGGTTGCAAAGCACCTCCTTCGATTGCGGCCGGGGATGACTGCGTGGGCGGCTGTTCCGCGCCAACAGGTGACGTCGGCAGATTCGGCGCCGATTTGCCAAGTGATGAGTTGGGGAACATTGCTGGGGTCAAGGGCCGCCCAGGCGCCCGTGATTGCAACTCCGTCTCTGTTTGAGCCCGCGGAGCCATTAGCCCAGCGGGCTGCCCGCTCAGGCTTTGCTCCGGCGCCGGCGCGGTTTCACCATTCAGGAACCCTAGTACCTCATCCCGGGCACCGTATTTTTGGATCACGCCATTCTGCAGAATCAAAACCTTGTCCATGTGAACGAGGCTTTGGGGCCTATGTGTCACCATGACGACTGTCGTCCCGGTATCTTTGAGCGCAAGGATCGCGCTCATTAACGCGTCGTCGCCACTGGCGTCCAAACTTGCATTTGGCTCGTCCAGAACAACAATCGTCGGATCACCATACAACGCTCGCGCGAAGGCCACCCTCTGCCTTTGCCCGCCGGAGAGAATGGCTCCAGCATTTCCAATCTGGGTGTCATATCCTTCCGGTAAGCGTAGCACCATATCGTGCAGGCCCGCGGCCTTAGACGCCTTGATAATGTCTTCAGGTTTCCCACCTTCCTCCAGGCGCGCAACATTATCCGCCACCGAGCCTGTGAATAGCTCGCTGTCCTGTGGCATGAATCCGACATGCCGTCCAAGCTCGTCCGCATTCCAGTCATAAGCGTCCGAACCATCGATACGGACATGGCCCACCGTCGGCTTCTCAACTCCAACCAACAGACGAGCTAGAGTCGATTTTCCGGCTGCAGAAGGTCCAATAATGCCCAAAGCCTCACCAGGACGGACATCTAGAGCGATCCGCTGCAAAATCGGTTTCGGTACTCCCACCGGTTGGAACCCGACATTCTCCACCACGATATGGCCTTCCGGGGGCGGCAGTTCCATGCGCTGGATGCGAGATTGCGCCTTTCGCAAGGTTTCCTCGACAACGCGATACGCCGCGATGGCTTCGATCAGAGGTCTTGCCTGGCCAATTCCCATTTCAACGGGCTGCAGCGCCCGTCCAAGGATCAAAACACAAGCAATCATCATTCCAGGAGTCATGACGGTGTTAGGATCGATGATTTGCGTCACCGCCACCGACATAATGACCATCTGGATGAGCATTCGCATCGATTTTGATACGGCCTGGAAAACAGCCGCGCGATCACTGGCTTTGCTTTGTAAGGTAAGAACCTGCTCGTTCTCCTTGTGCCAGCGCGCCAGAACATTCCGGCGCATCCCCATGCTCTCAACCACGGCGGCGTTCCGCACGGCCGATTCCGCCGCTTGAAAGGCTTTTGACGAATATTCCTGCGCCTCATTCAGCGCGGACCGGGTAAGCCGATCGTTCATAACGCCCAAAATGAACATCACGACGGCGCCGGCCACCGCCGCCCAGCCCATAGCCGGGTTCACAATGAATATGAGAATTAAGAAAATGGGCACCCAGGGCACGTCCAGCATGGTCAGCATGCCGGGGCCGGTCAGAAACATTCGAAGAGTGCCAAGCGACCGCAAGGGGTTGCTGTTAGGCTGCTTCCCTCGATCCAGGGCGTCGACAATCATGGACGAGAGCAGCATTGGGCCAACCCGGCGGTCGATCCAACCACCAATTCGCACGAAGGAAAATGCCCTGACCGCATCAAGCGCCGCCTGAACACCAAGCGCTACCACCGCCATCAGGAGCAGCAGAAACAGCGTCGACATGCTTCGACTCGCCAAGACACGGTCAAACACCTGGAACATAAAGACCGGTAGCGTAAGCATAAGCAAATTCACGGCGAAGCTAAACACGGCGGCCGCGAGAAACGCTGTATAGCAGGCCTTTAGAAGCTTATTGACCGAGACTGGCTCTTGGTTGGACATCGACGGTATCCGTCGTCAATTTGCATTGCACATCAAGAGTGCAAGTTTTGCGCCAACACCTTAGCACACCCTTATTCACCAATCGATATGGCATATTCAATCTTGCACGCCACTAAATAAATATAGTGTCAGATCCCAACGCTCACAAAAAGTCGGTGCTCAATCTTCCGTGAACTTGGCCAAGTCAATCTCGCCGTGGCGAAAAGGAATCCAATATTTGGTCTCGCCGTTATACTGCAGACCATAAATGTTCGTGCAGTACACCTTGGTCGGCGCAGCCTCCTCCTCGCTTTCGGTTTCGGTCCGACTGGTATCAACCAGCTCCGAAAGCTTGAAATGACCTTCCCAGGCTTTAGCAACATCCGAACGCTCTTCCTCTGCGAGATCATTGACCGTCATGGCCAGATCCCAAGTCTGCTCAAGGTCGTTCCAAAGATCGTCAAGATAGGTTCCCATCGGCGCATTCCAAAGACGGTTAGGATACAGTCAATCCTGTTCTAGTTAGCCTTATAGCGGACCCTGGCATTGGGGTGAAGATCGAATTTGTTATTGGCGCCAAACCATTCCACCAGTACTACTCGCCATAATGGTCGAGAAATGGCCAATCGAGAGCGAACCTTACAAAGCATGATACAGCCCCCGTCCGCCCACATCCTGGCCCTACG
>JAPKDN010000226.1 GCA_028822575.1 Alphaproteobacteria bacterium
TTGACGGCAGAGGAGAGGAGACACGAGAAACCGGCAACGTGATGGCGGTGGAGGGACAGGGGGTAAAAGAACAGGATTATTCCCGTAAGCATATCGAGCTCGGTTCTTAATCTGGCTTATATCTACTTGTGTCTGCTTAAAAATGAGCTGCCTCCCCATCTTTCGAGGGGGGCCATATCTGGGTCGGCTAATTGTGACGGTAGGCAGGTCATGATGATCGGTCTTTCAAAGTGGTCCCCGATCCGTCACACGCCTCCGACTCAGTTGTGGGCCCCCTCGAAAGACAGGGCGACGTTTATTTTTAGGAAAAGCCGCAGCGTTCTTGAGCGAATATCATTGGAATTTATCTATGGCTCCCGCCACGTTAACTGATCCAATGACGCGAGAACCTACCCCCGATACTGCCACCACCCTTCTTGGTAACCACGACCACACTCGGCCACATCGGCATCTTGGGGTCAAAATCCAGCCAGCGGGTGGCGGGATCCTCGAAGGTGGAGTTGCGCTCAAAACCCTTGTGGTTCTGGGTGCCGTCGGCCGCTGGACTGCCAGAAACAGGCTCTGGTCGTCCGGGATGAATTCTGGCCCGCAGAGTTCGGCGCCAACGGGGGCGGAAGAACATGCCGGAATAGCCTCGAAGTTTCCCCTCGGTCTCGACCACCTAGAGGCCATCGGCGGTCTTGCCCCAGCCCCGGCCCCGGCCCCGGCCTTAATCGGTGGAGACCCAAAGTCTGCCCTGACCATCGATGGCGCGGTTGTCGGGCGCTGCGAACCAGCCATTTTCTGAGGTGTCGGGATGATACATCGCGCCAACGTCCGCGATGGAGGGATCCCCAGCCTTGATCAGAATTTCCCAGTGCGAGATGGTCGAGGCGTGGTTGCCACCTTCTGGCGCGGTTTCGACGATATGGCCGAAACTGTTCTTGGCCCTAGGGTTCCCCGCGTCGACTTGCTCCGGCTTGCGCTTGAAGTTGTTGATCAGCATCACACAGACCTTGCCGTTCTTCGGGTTCGGCTCCACATCCTTTGGCCGGTCCATCGGCGGCGCGCCGACCAGACCTGTGGCCCGATACTTGGGGTCATAGCTCCCAGCGCGGACGAATTTGTAGAGGTACTCGAAGCGGGCATCGTCGCCGGTATAGGCAACCACCCAGCCATCAGCGTTTATGATCACATTGGCACCCTCGTGGACAAAGCGACCCAGGGCGGTGCGTTTGATTGGTATCGAGTTTGGGTCATAGGGATCGACCTCAATGATGTAGCTGAAGCGATTGGACTCGTTTGTTTCCTCGTCGATGTTAAACTGGTCGTGATACGCGCCCGAGGCTTATCAAATGCTGGGAATGCCGTAACGCGCGTAGTCCGAGCCCACGGCCTTCTTGTCGCCATCGCTCCAGAAATAACCGCGTATGTTTTCCTCGCCTGTGAGAGCTGTGCCCCAGGGCGTGGTGCCACCGGCACAATTATTCAACTTGCCGGTCACGTGTTTGCCGGTTGGGCCGGCCGAGGTCTCCATCGCGTCAGTGCTCGCCGCTAGGCCGGACAAAACCATCGCCGAGGTGCGGGTGTTGATCCGGCGGGCATACTCACTGCCACGGACCACGCCCCATTTACCCTTCTTCTTTTTGATCTCGATGATCGAGCCGCCATGGGCCGACATCTCGATATCGATCAGCTCGTTGGTCATGTCAGCAAATTGGGCGTCGCGGTCCTGTCTGCCTAGGTCCGTGAACATCAGTTCCTGATTGGTATATTCGTGGTTCACGAAGAGCAGGCCATGATCGCTGTTGTTCGAATCCATCGGCAGCGGCCTGTGGTCATGGTAGTCGTTATTATAGCCGAACTGCTGTTCTTGCGCCCAGGATGTCTGGTTATAGGGATCAAAGGTCGGCGCGCCGGGCGTCACTGGGTCACCCCAGCGGATAAGGATATTGGCGTTATAGCCCTCGGCGACATGATGGGTGCCGTCGGCGTCGTGTGAGACCCCGGAGAAGAACACGCGGGGCGTCACGGCCTCAGCCTCGCCGGTACTCATAAGGGCGCCAGGGACGGCGATGGCGCCGATTGTGGAGACCGCGAGCGTGCCTCTGAGAACGGCCCGGCGGCCATAGCGCTGGTTGATTACATCGCCCATGGTCGCTTCGGTTGACGTGTTGACCGGAATGTTCTCTGAAAGCTCGTATGCCTCGGTCTTGCCGCCGGCCTCCGCCATCATTTTCTTGATTTCATGAGACATGTCGCGCTCCGCTCTTGGATCTCAGAGTTTCTTGGCTGGAAGTTTGACATAAGTATCCAAAGTTGATGACGAAGCACCCGCGTTCCCCTCCACCTCTTTTAGGTCGGATGTAACAAAGATCGCCTTGCCCAAAGGCCCCACGAACAGCGACAAAAACCCAAAGCTGGAAGAGGCTTCGTCTGTCCATCACGTTCAATTGGCGCCGACTGACTTAACCACCCATACCTTCAAGGCCGCTGTCGACACTGAGTGCCTGGCCGGTGATCGTGGCGCCCAGGTCGGAGCAAAGATACAGGATCATGCCCGAGATATGCGATGGGGGAACAAACGACCGTAGCGACGTGATCGAGACCATCTCGTCGCGCGCCTGATTTTCGGACACGCCTTCCGCCTTTGCCTTGGCCTGGATGACCCGGGTGATTCGATCGCCCTCGACGGGTCCGGGCTGGATACAATTGCAACGGATACCGAAGGGGCCGACTTCCAACGCCGTCGTGCGGGTCAGGCCGACGATCGCCCATTTCGAGGCGGCGTATGGGCTGCGAAGCGCGAAGCCAAACTTGCCGGCTGCCGAGGAGAGATTGACGATCCCGCCGCCGCCGGCTTCCTTGATGCGCGGTATCGCGCGCTGGGTGCCAAGAAACGCACTGGTCAGATTGACGGTGATGCAGGCCTGCCAGTCCTCTAGGCTGATCTCTTCAACCGGCGCGGTCGGACCGGCGGTGCCTGCGTTGTTGATCATGAAGTCCAAACCGCCGAGATAGGCATCGGCGCGCTCGAATAGCGTATCGATCGCATGGGGGTCGGCAACGTCGACGAGCATGCCATCGACATTGTCATGCCCGGAGATCGTGGCCTCGAGCCCAGCCTCGTCGATGTCGCAGATGAAAACTTTCGCGCCGGCTTCGGTGAGCAGACGCACGGTCTGCCGACCGATCCCGCCGCCGGCTGCCGTGATGATTGCCCGTTTGCCGCTTAGGTCCAGTGCCATGTCCGCCTCGCCCAAATGAAGATACGAGATCGACTATAACCTTGTCGCGACGTTCGCTCGACTTTGAAATGTCATAATGAGATTGGTCAGTGCGCGTGGCTACTTGTATCTCTTCACCGCCTCGCGCTTCGCGTCGTCCTGACGTTCGCCGCCATAGAGGAGACCGGCGGCGGTGAACGCGATCGACAGACCAAAAGCGGATAATGTGGCGCTCAGGCCCCAAACTGGGCCATATTCTTGCCAAATGAAAAGAATGCCATACCAAAACGCGGCGCATGAGAAGACCGCCGCGAGCAGTAGAAAACCCATTCTTACCGCCAGACCGCCAAGCCGATTGGCGGACATTAACTCGCGAAACGCCGCGCTGGTCTCCGCCTCGCGCACCGCCTTGGTGATTTCCTTGCAAGCGACCTTGGACCAGTCCCGATAGCTCATCCCGGTCTTGCCGTCACCTCGTTCGGGATTGAGGATCATTTCCTTGAGTTGGTCGACAATTTCCTGGGCCCGGTCGTCGGCGGTACGCTTTTTTAGACTTGGAAACGGCGAACTTTTGTTGTTGTCCGTATCTTCGCCCGGCATCGGTTCGCGCAGTAGATCAAATGCTGTCGCTGGGGGCTCAACCCAAGCCGCGCCGGAGCGGCTAGTCTTTGACCCGGTGTGAAATCCACCTGGTGAATCGTAGCGGCTCATCGCGATCCGTGCCTGTCTATCATGCCTGGCCATGGGCCATCCGTTCGTTCAGATACTGATTCAACGTCGTCCAGGCCAGCATGTCCAGATCTTCGAAGATGATGGCCAATGAAACATCGCTTGAATTGTAGCGTCTTACCGCCGCCATGGTCTGAAACAGCGCGCCTGGCCCCGCCGTTGGCACTAGGACCCTGATCTCTGCCCGGTCGGGTGGCTGCAGAGCTCCATAGTAATTGGCAATCTTCATGCCGCGGAGGCTCCAATTGTCGATTGCGTAAGGCGTTTTCCCAATCACTACGGTCATTGGTGCCTTTATACGCCGGCTTTCACGGCGGTCCAGGTCCTCGACTGAGGTAGAGGTTTGGTGGTCATGCATCGTGGCTACCTCTTCAAACTTGGTCCTGGCTTGCGTCGGTAGAGGAAGAGCAAACTACGTGCCAAGGTCTAGGTCTCCAGAGTTGTTCAGTATTTATCGTTGGTTTTTGCGTTTTTTCGATCTTCGCGCAGTTTGAATTTCAACCAAGGAAGAAATTGCCGTCCCCAATAGGCTAGTCGCGCCGGGCAATTTGTCCGCGCGAAGGCCAGGCTGGCCGTGTCGCGATGTCCTTGGAGCCACATGAGGTGCATCGCATTCGGGCACCAACTTCGGGCACCGGAAATGCCGGGCCGAGTTGCTGAACCAACATTGCCGTCGAGGCCTCGGCATTGTGCCCGCACCGGTTACACCAACAGAAAACTGCGATACCTGCGCGCATGAGGTCGCCAAGAGCGGCGGGGCGTCGGCCACGCTCCTCCTCGTCGACCACGGTTTCCTTCAATCGTCCCATTAAATGCCCCTGTTCTTCGAAAAAAGAACATAGCAAGAACATTCGATGGTCGGCAATTCTTCATTTGACTGCCAATCGGGCGGTGTTGTCGCCTGGAAAGCATCATTATGAGCGGGTGAAAGCCATAGGGACGAAAAAGCGTGGTGTGAGTTTCGACCGAAGCCCGTCGTTACCCTTTAACCAAACGTGGTAGGGTTCTGAAACGGTTCATCACGGTCGAGAGCGACCCGGATGACGTGACGGGCTTGGGGCCGTTGAAAAGCTCGAAGACCGGGTCGTTTTGACCGGGTTTCTGCATCTTTACAAAAGAATATAGTGGATGTTCACGACTGCTCCTAAAAATCGAGAATGTCGCCATATGGTAGCCTCTATCGATGGCATAGTCTCGCCAATCACCTTTGATAACACCCATGCTGTACGCGGAAAGGATTTCACCAAGTTCACGCTTGCTGAAAAACACCTCAGGTTTCCTGCGGCTGGTATTGTTCAGTCGGATCAGCTTCGCCATGAGTGCGTTTTCGATCCCTATGCTACCACTCCATAACACTAGTGTTCCTGAAAAAAGCGGGCCGGTAAAGTGTTTGAATTTATTCCCGTCTAATCGACCTCTCAATCGTCTCTGGGTTATCGGTGGCGGCGTCTAATCGACCTTACATTGTTTGATTTCGCGAACTGGCGGGAGTAGGCTCCGCCGCTTGAAGAGTGTGGGCCCGAACCTATCAAAAAATCTTGGCCTTTCCGGCAGTCTTTTTGTTGGAGCGAGGTTGAGTATCCGGGTGATTACTAGAAGAGTGCGACCCGGTCGCACTCCAATTCGGCGGAGAACGGCGTGGTCGATATATTTCAGGAAATCGACGAGGAACTTCGGCAGGATCGCGCCACCAAATTGTGGAAGCGCTACGGGAACTATGTGATCGCTGTGGCGATGCTGGTCGTGCTTTCGGTTGGCG
>JAPKDN010000227.1 GCA_028822575.1 Alphaproteobacteria bacterium
GAACGATGCGCGGCCGGCCCCGGACGCACTCTTGAACCGTTAAACTAGATCGCAAAAAGTGGAGCCCATAGTGACCACTTTTCTCGTTTGGGGCGTTATCCCAGCAACTTCGCGGGTAGCCATAGGGCAAGCCCTGGAAAGATCATCACCAACGCCAGCACCACCAGATCGAGCAGTATAAACGGCACCACGCCGCGATACATATGGGCAAGTGTGATCTCGGGCGGCGCGATGGCCCGGAAATAGAAGATCGCGCCCGCCATCGGCGGCGTGAGGTAGCTGGTCTGTTTGACGACAAGAAACAGTACCGCGAACCAAATAGGATCGAAACCGTAACTGACGACCAACGGAAACCCGATCGGCACGACAATGAGAATGATCGACAGCCCGTCGAGCACGAAGCCCGCCAGAAATACCAGGGCAAGGATCAGGATCAACGTCCCCCAGGGCCCCAACTCCCAGAACGCCAGAACCGCGCGCACCGCGTCGAAGCCGCCGGATGAGAGAAACACGCTCGCGAACATAGTGCCGCCGACCACGATGGTCAGGATCATCGCCGTGACCGACAAGGTCTTCACCATCGCCTCGCGCATTACCGACCAACTGAAGGTCCCGTAGGCGACCGTCATCAGGGTTGTTCCAACGGCCCCGACGGCGGCGGCCTCGGTCGGCACCGCGATCCCGGCCATGATGCTTCCAAGCACCGCCACGATCAGCAACAACGGAGGAAATAATGCGGTTCCGGTCAACTTGAGCTTGGCCGAAAGCGGCATGGCGTCATTGGGATGCGGCACCTTGGGGCCCGCTTTCGGATCCACGGTGCAGCGGATCACGATATATACCATGTACAGGCCAGCCATCAGCAGGCCGGGAATGAACATTCCGATGAACATGTCGCCCAGTGACATCTCGGCGACCGAGGCCAGGATGATCACCACCACGGATGGCGGAATGATCGCGCCCAGCGAGCCGCCAGCGGTGATGGTCCCGGATATTAGCGACTTGTCATAGCCGTGCCGCAGCATCACCGGCGTCGCGAGCAAACCGACAACCGTTTCCGTGGCGCCGATCACTCCGCTGCAGGCGGCAAAGACGACACACATGGCGATGGTCCCTATCGCCAATCCACCCGGCAAGCGTTGGGTCCAGAGATGAATCGCCTCGAACAACCGCTCCGCCGTTCCCGATTTCTCGAGCATCGCCCCCATGAATACGAATAGCGGGACCGCCGCTAGGATAGACGCGCCGGTGATATCGTCAACCTTATGCATGAACACCAGAACGGCATTCTCGCCAAAACGCAGCACGCCAAAAAAGAAAGCCGTGGACATCAGGGCATAGGCGATCGGCACCCCGAGAAAGATCAGGGTCAAAAGGACAGGGAACATCCAGGTGACAATATCCACGGGCTTAGCGCCCCTCTTCCGGCATCTTGAGCCCCAAAGCCGTCGCCCCGGTTTTCACGGTCTCCGCGATCAACTGGAGGGCGAACGTAGCGAATCCGAAGGCGATCACGACACGCACCGGCCAGACCACGGGGTTCCATCCGGACTCGCCGGACCGTTCCTCTCCGATCCAGGCGCCCCAAGCATACTGAATTAATTCCAAAGCCACCCAACTCACGACCGGGGCCATGAAGCAAAGAAGGATAAAGAAATCCAATAACGCCTTGGCGCGCACGGACATGCGCGCGTAGAGGAAATCGATTCGAATATGTTCGCCCCGCCGGGTCACCATCGCGATGCCCAGCGCGAAATGCGCACCGGTGATCATATAGCTCAATTCATAAGCCCAGAATGTCGGCAAATTAAGAGTGAACCGCGCCAATGCTTCATAGGTCATGATGATCCCGAGGGGTATCACCAAAGTCGCGGCGGACACGCCGACATTGTTGGAAAATCGGTCAATAATCGAAATGAGGCGAAACATGCAGCGACGGTAGCACGACGCCGAAGCCGCGCAAGATAGCACCTAGGATTTATCTAGACCGCAAAATGAAATGGAGCCCGGCGCTGGACCTCAGGCTCGTATTACGGTTTCATCCCTTCATTAATTGCGGCGATCTCCGCCGACACATCCTCCCCGTCCTTGTCAGGAGTAGATCATGGCCGACCGCAAACCCCGCATCGCCTTCCTCGGTACCGGTGGCACAATTTCCTTTACCGGCCGAGACAGCCTGGATACCTGGGAGTACATGGACTATGGCACGCGCCTCCCAGTTACGGAAATCCTGGCGCGCTTTCCCGAGGTTTCGGAGGCGGCCGAAATCGTCCCGTTTGATGTCAGGCAGGTCTCCAGCTCGGGTATTGTTCCCGACGATTGGTTGGCCCTGGTCGCCAAGATAATGGAAGTCGATCAGACCCGAGACGGGATCGACGGGATCGTCGTCACTCATGGCACTGCGACCTTGGAGGAGACCGCTTACTTCCTCAACCTGACCGCGCGAACCGATCTACCAATCGTCATCACCGGCGCCCAACGCCCCTCCTCCGGCTTCGCCACCGATGCCGGCAGCAATCTGCTTGCCGCGGTCCGAACCGCCGGCTCTGCCGAAGCACGAGGCCTCGGCGTGGTCGCCCTATTAAACGAGGAGATTCAAGGCGCCCGCGAAGTCACCAAAACCTCGACTCTACGCTTGGAGACCTTCCAAACCCCAGATCTTGGGATGCTCGGTTATGCCGACCCGGACGGAAGTATCGCAATCTATCGCAAACCTACCCGCCGACACACCGTCGAGAGCGAATTCGACATATCCGACATCACGGTCCTGCCTCGAGTGGATATCGTACCGAGTTACGCTGGCGCCGACGGTACCGCGATCGAGGCCTTGATCGCCGTCGGCGCCAAGGCCTTGGTTATGGCCACCCTGGCGCCCGGCCTCCCCACGCCACCTCAGGTCGAGGCGGTGGAAGCGGCGCTGAAACAGGGTGTGCTTGTCATTTACAGCACCCGTGCCGGCAGCGGTCGCGTCCTCCGTCGCGCCTCGATGAAACGGGATGGCATCGTCTCAGCAGACAATCTCAATCCGCAAAAAGCGCGCGTCCTGGCCATGCTAGCGCTAACGCGGACCAACGACCCAGAAGAGATGCAACGGATGTTCGATACGTATTAAGATCAGTTTAGCCTGGGTAAAGTACCTTATCTGTCATAATTTTCCAATTTTAAGCCGCTCTTCTCCTAACGATAGCCATCCGAATTCATGGACATCCAAATCGCTTTGCAGGGCGAATTACGCGACCTGATGGAGAAAAATACATTGGGTTTCGCCATCATGCGGCATGTTCATGACGACGAAGGAGGCGTTGCGGCGGGTATTAGCGAACAACTCACTGAGAAGATTGTTTCGTGCTCCGACGATGGACGAGCTCGTGAGCCCTCCGGTGCTTGAAAGCTGGGTCGATATAAAAGCGCTGGAACGCGTAAATCACGCCCTCGCCGCGAAAACCTCACTTTCCGGTTTCGAAGCCGAGCGGATCTACCCCGACGGCTCCAGGTTCTGGGTGTCCATGACCGGACAGCCAATGGTCCTCCAGGGCGAGGAACTGACGATCGTCTGGCACTTGGACATCACCAGTCGGATAAAAGCTGAAGAAAATTCAAAGGCGGCCGAGGCTCAACTCCGGGACTATATTGACTCGAGTATCGATTGGTTCTGGAACTGACCGCGATTGAGAATAGGACGTTCAAACCAAGCTTGGAAAGTACCGATACTGCAGCGGTAATCGCCGAATGTCTGAGTATGGTGGAAGTCGTTGTGGTCAAAAACTAAATGTCAATTCGAGGGCAGGCTCCGGAATCAGCGATCCCCGCATTCGTGCAAACGGATCGGGCAAGGTTATGCCAAGTTCTCCTAAATATTCTGTCGAACACCATAAAATACTATATCGAGGGCGGTTCAGTCATGGTGCCCTGCAGGGCCTTGAATTCCAATTCTCTACGTTTCGAGTTTGCCGATACCAGACCGGGGTTACCACAAGCTTTTATGAAAAATTATACATCCCTTTAAACTGATTAACCCTGGAGCTCGCCAAAATCGAGGGAACCGATATCGGCCTCAGCATCACGCGCGAACTCATCGAATTAGTGATCGATCCATCTTTATTCAAGCGCTGACCACCAGGCTCGACCAGGCCAATGTAATCCGCCGCGGGTCGCACACCAAGGCCTTGGCCCGGGCGGCGAACCCATTGATATAGGCGTTGTAGTTGATGAAAAGGACGAAGTTCTGAAAATCGTCCGGCCGGGTTCTGCAATAGTGATTCAACCGTTGAAGCGCGTAATCCAACCGGGGAGCGGTAAACCGAGCCAGCGGCATAGGATCACCCGGCTCGCTCGCATGCTCCCCATTGACGATGCGGTCATCCATCATAGCCAGTGAAGGCATATCGAAATGTCGCCGTAACCGGGCCATCGTACCGGCGTCGAAACGGTCACCGACCACCAGTCCATTGGCGAACGCGAAGGGTAGCGGGATCGGTATATCTCTAAGGGCGACCTTCAGGGGGCAACATTAATTACGCATCAAATGCTCGAACTGCGCACTCAGATGATGGCGATACAAACTAATCCACGTGAAGGTACCGGTGTATACGCCCGGCTCGTCGGCAAAGCCGAGACCCACAGCCTAAATTGGCGCGTCGTTGACGTTCATCTCGGACACGGTGACACAAACCGGCGGATAGACGGCGCGAACCCGAGCCTTTAACCACCCGGCCGTATAATCCTCGAACCCCTTGGCCAAACGTTCTATCTCGTCGTCATAAAACCGCTCAAGGCGATCCAAGGCATCGTTGACATCGTCATGAACGGTCCATTCAACTTCGGTACCCGGCGATCTCATCTTCACCCCCATGGTGAAGCGGCCCGTGGAGCATTTCACGGAAACTCTCCGTCGAAAACCTCGGCGCAAATGGAAACCCAGCCACCCACAACGGCGGGAGAATTTCCAATGGAGATTGGAGATCACAATGATGGTCGAAAGGCGCCCCTTTGCTTCAACAGCGCTCATTGTGATGACACCTAAGCCCTCGCCACCTAACACTCCCGCGAGGCAATGAATCAACGGTGAAGAACATGACGGCCCTGATGAGCGACACCGACGTCATTCAACGGGTCCTAGACCACGCGGCGGCGAGAACGACCGACCTTGGCGACGATGTTTGGCGCGAACCGGTCGAAAATTATCGCAGTCAGGAACGTTTCGATCTGGAGATGGAGCTCTTCAAGCGCCTGCCAATGGTCTATTGCCCTTCCGCCGCCCTTCCCGAGAACGGCTGCTATGTGGCGCGAACTCTTGCTGGCTCGCCTTTACTGGCGGTGCGGGGCGATGATGGCGTGGTGCGCACCTTCTACAACGCCTGCCGTCATCGCGGTATGATGCTAGCTGAGGGCAGCGGCAAGACCAGCACATTTATCTGCGGTTATCACGCCTGGGCCTATGGCTTGGATGGTGACCTCAAGAACATCGCCGGAGGAGCGGAAGGGTTCGGAGGGATCGACTTTGCTTCCCACAGTCTGGTGCCGGTGCATACGCAAGAAAAGGGTAGCTTGGTGTTCGTCACCCAGAAAGAACCAATTTCCGAAGGCGCTCTGCAAGAACTGCCCGATCTAATCGAACCCGGCCAAGAGGTGTTCGAGTATTCCAGTTTCTGATGACGCGAACTGGAAGCTTCTGCTTGAGACTTCGA
>JAPKDN010000228.1 GCA_028822575.1 Alphaproteobacteria bacterium
CGACCGACATCTTGGGCCAGAAACCAACTTGGTGCGGGTCGATGGAGAGCCGGTCGGCCATGTCACCACTGGCGAGTACGGCTCGCAGATGCTGTCGATCGGCGGGGTGCATCATCTGACCGGCGGCGGCAAGAAGGAAGGCCGGGTGACCTGCGCCGCGATGTTGGCGCTGTGCAACCGCGAGGCGGTCGAGCTGACCATCGATGATGGCTGCACCGTGGTGGTTCAGGCCGGCGAGGCACCGATCATCAACGGCATGGTCGAGAATCGGATGCGGGTCGGATGCGGGTCGGCGACCATCGGTATGTTCGCCTCGCAATGGCAAGGGCTGGTGGACGAGGTCGTCGTGGTCGACGATCACATCACCGGGGTGGTTTCCGAGCATCAAGCCGGCAAGGTGATCGGATGGCCTAGCACCGGCATTCGGATCAATGGCCGCAGATCGACCCCCGGCCGCTATTTCCAGGTCGCCGAGCCTGGCACCGGTTGGGGTGGGACCGACCTCCAGGACCCGTTGAAAATTCTTGAACCCTTCAATCCTAAGATCGCTCGATCCGGACAATCCATGCTGATGGTCTCCACGACTGGAGAGCAATCCGCCTATTATGAGCTCGACGCGGAGTTGAAGCCTGTCCAGCATGAGCTGCCCGATTCGTTAGTTGGCTCGGTCGAGCGGATCACCGAAAACTGCGAACCGGCTTTATGCTCGGTGTTGTTCATGGGCGGCGCCGGCGGATCCCTGCGTTCCGGCGTGACCGAGAACCCGGTTCAGCTCACCCGCTCGGTCAAGAACATGCTGGCGGTCATAACCGTTGGTGGGGCGCCTTGCTATGTTTGGCCCGGCGGCGGGATCACCGTGATGGCCGACGTGACGCGGATGCCGGAAAACGCCTTCGGCTATGTCCCGACCCCGGCCTTGGTGGCGCCGATCGAGTTCACCATGCGCCGCGAGGATTATCAGGCATTGGGCGGTCACATGGATCACGTCATGCCAATCGCCGATGCCTACCAAGGCAAGATCGGCGCGCAGAATGACCATATCCTGGGCGGGCGGCGCTCCGTTGCAACGCGCGCGGAAAATCCTCGGCCAACAGATTCACGACACTTTTCCTGGAACCCCAAGGATGGTCGGGGATGAGCGCTGGCGCGGCTTCAGGCTTTCGGGATGCCGGGCCGAGCGCGGCGCTTTTGGACGATGGACAGCGACTGCACCTGCAACACGGCCCCATCGATCTGATCATCCAGGCCGACGGACCGCGTGTCGAGGTTCTTGCTGCTTATCGTCAGGCGACCGAACATTTTCAAACCATCCTCACCGAACTGGTCGACGAGCTCTCGGTCTTGCGGTTACCGGTTGATCGCGCCGCCACGCTCACCGGGTCGGTGGCCCAGCGCATGTACCGAGCCGCGCTGCCTCACACAACTCTGGCCCACGCCAAAACCTTCATTACCCCGATGGCGGCCGTTGCCGGCGCGGTCGGGGATGAAATTCTCGCCGCCTTGGTGGAGAACAGAATCCTGTCGCGGGCTTACGTGAATAATGGCGGCGATATCGCGCTTTATCTCGGCGAGGACGAGCGCTATGTCGCCGCGCTGATCGCGGACCCGGCGACAGCCCGGATCATCGGACGCGCGACCCTGACCGCCGCCGACCCGACCCGCGGCATCGCCACTAGTGGGCGTCATGGCCGAAGCCACAGCCTGGGAATCGCTGATGCCGTTACGGTGCTCGCTCCGGATGCCGCCGCCGCCGATGCCGCCGCGACGATGATCGCCAACGCCGTTGACCTGCCCGGTTCAACCAAGGTGGAGCGCGCGCCGGCGCGTGATCTTCATCCGGACAGCGACCTTGGCGATCGGTTGGTGACCGTTGGCCTTGGCGTCTTGAGCGCCCTGGAAATAGAAACCGCACTGGAAAACGGACGCCACCACGCCATGGAACTTCACACCGGTGGTTTAATCAATGCGGCGTTTCTAGCCCTCGGCGGGCGAACCTGTACCGTTGACACCGGCAACTTAATCGCCAACACCTTTGCCGACGGGCTCGCGATCGACCTCGAACCAAAATTGGAGAAAACGGGATGAGCAAGGCCGTTATTCGCAAAATGATGACCATAACCGATGAAATTCACCGCGAGATGGGCCGCGAGATCAACCCGCCGACCCGCCGCGCCGCCGCCATCGCGGTGATCGAGAATCCTTTCGCCAGCCGCTATGTCGAGGACCTCTCGGACCTGATGGAGATCGGAGTTGAGCTTGGTGAGTTGTTGGGAGAGCGGGCGGTCGCGGCCCTCGGCATCACGCCGGCCCAAGCCGAGAGCTATGGCAAGGCGGCGATGGTAGGCGAGAATGGCGAGCTGGAACATTGCGCCGCGATCCTGCACCCAAAGCTCGGCGCGCCGCTGCGCAAGGCTGTTGAGAAGGGCGCCGCCCTTGTGCCGTCCTCGAAAAAACGTGGTGGGCCTGGGCAGACCCTCGACATCCCGCTCGGCCACAAGGACGCCGCCTATGTGCGCAGCCATTTCGACGGCATGGAGGTCTGGATCAGCGACGCCCCGCGCGCCAATGAGATCCTGGTTGCCGTAGCGGTCACCGATTCCGGTCGCCCGCTGCCACGCGTCGGCGGTTTAGAGGCCAAGGATGCCAAGGGCGAGGACGGATTAAGGTAGGTCGGCGCATTTGGCGAAAACATCGCCGCCGCGCCCGCGGAAGCAGGGGCTCGTTGAGTCGTCATTCATGTCGGAATAGCCGAGAGGGCACGGGACAGCCTGCCCTAACGTCTGGCGCCGTTCTGGCATCAGCTTTCGCTGGCGCGAGGACCAACGGGCGATCACCAGTTGCTTAAAATGAGATGCCCCAAACTACCCAACAATCTCCGGAATTCGGGTCGCCGGCGGGGTGTTGCGGGAGCGCTCGGAACGCACGATGCCATCGATGATGGTCATGCCGACACCGGGCAGGTTGCCCTGATGGATACTCTCCAGCATGTCCTTGCCCGGTGCGTGCTGGGCCTGGTCGACGATGATCATATCGGCGGACATACCAACTTCAAGAATGCCGCAATCCAGCTCCCGCATCCGCGCGGTGTTGCCGGTGGCGAAACACCAGGCGATTTCCGGTGGCACGTCGCCGAGACTGGAGAGCATCGCGATCATCCGCAAGATGCCAAGCGGCTGCACGCCTGAACCCGCTGGCGAGTCGGTACCCAGGATCACCCGCTCCGGCTGCCCCAATTCGAACGCTGTACGCATCGCCAGCAGGCCCGAGCGTTCGTTGCCATTATGGACGATCTCGATGCCGCGGGCACATTGCTCGCATAGGCAAATGATCTGATCATCCGGCAACGCCGTGTGCCCGCCGTTGATGTGGCCGATGATGTCCGCGTCGGCCTCCAGCACCACGTCCTTGTCGATCAGGCCGGAACCCGGGATCGAGGGGCCACCGGTATGGATCGTGCTCTGTATGCCGTACTTGCGGGCCCAGCCGACCATTTCCTTGGCGGTGTCACCCGCCTTAACCGAGCCGAGACCGACCTCGCCAAGCAGTTTGACGCCGGCCTCGGAGAGGGATTTGAAATCTTCCTCGACCATGCCTTCCTCGATCACCGGCGCGCCCGCCAGGACCTTGACGCCAGAGGGTCGGAAATTATCGTACCAACGCTGGGAGGCGATCGCGAGGGCCTTTAAGCCAACGATGTCCTTGGGTCGGCCTGGCAGATGCACCTCGCCGGCGGAGATCATCGTCGTCACGCCACCATGCAGGCATGAGTCAATCCAACCCAGCTGCTGTTGGCGCGGGGTATAATCGCCGATCACCGGGTGAACGTGACTATCGATTAGGCCAGGCGAGACCGCCGCGCCCATGGCGTCGATGACGGTCCCCGCCTCATCGGTGTCCAGGTCCTTGGCATACCCGATGGCCGCGATCCGTCCGTCCAAGGCGACGATACAGTCCCCATCCAGGACTGGTTGTTCCAATTTTCCCGACAGCAACAGGCCGATGTTTTGGATCACGAGTTTTGTCGATGGGCCGGTCATTATCGTCTCTCCACTTGGTGGGTTTGGTTGGCCAGGTGAGGTAGGCACAAATTCATTAGCATGCTAATGGTTTTTGATGGCCGCGGGAACGTGGATTTATTATCCGAAGCGCGGTTTATTGGCGGTCCCTGCGACGGGTTCGTGTTCAAGCGTCGATCAACGCTCTGAATGTAGGCGAATCGAAACAAGTGCCACTCTACCCTTCCCGATAAGGGGCCCAGTCCTTGAGAAAAAACAACTTCTCATCTAAAAATCGAGATCCGAGCGACTATCGTCTCGAGGATCAGATAGGGTTCATATTACGTTTGGTTTCCCAGCGTCACTCCGGAATCTTCTCGGAAGGCATCTCGGATGATTTAACGCCAACCCGATTCGCGGCGCTCGCCAAACTATTCGAGATGGGACCGATGTCGCAGAACGAACTAGGCCGCCGCACCGCCATGGACGGCGCCACGATCAAAGGTGTCGTTGACCGGCTGCGGACCCGGGACCTGGTAGCCACACGGCCGGACCCGGGTGATGCGCGCCGGCATTTGGTGGAATTGACCGATAACGGTCGTGACGTCGCTAACCGCGCGCTCGCTCGGGCATTTGGCATTACCGAAAAAACCCTGGAACCACTCGGCCCGAAAGAGCGTAAGACCCTTTTGGAGCTTTTGTATCGGCTCAATTAATCGCCGCCGATCATAATGCCAGAGTTGGTTGTTTACCTTGGGCTCACGCCTTATAAAATCCAAACGGTCACGGCGCACTCACTGCAAGCGGTCCATAGCGAAAGCCATGCAAGTTTCTGAGAAGATAAAATCGATCGAAACTCTGTCGACGGCTTGCGAGGAAATGCGAGCCAATGGCCGATCGATTGCCCTTGCGCACGGCACATTCGATCTACTGCACCTTGGGCATGTCAGACATTTGCGAGAGGCCAAGGTTGGATCCGACCTTCTGGTGGTGACCCTGACCGCCGATGCGTTCGTGAACAAGGGACCGGGCCGCCCGGTTTTTACCGGGCTCCAGCGTGCCGAGATGCTCGCCGCCCTGGATTTCGTTGATCTTGTGGCGATCAATCACGCGCCAACAGCGGAACCTGCGATCCATGCCGTTCGACCCGATGTTTATATCAAGGGCTCGGACTATGCTGATGCCGATAAAGACATAACCGGCAAAATCGTAGACGAGCAGCGCGCGGTGGAGTCGCATGGCGGGTGCATCCAATTCACTGATGACATTACGTTCAGCTCCAGCGAGTTGATCAACCGGCACCTCGGTGTTTTTAATCCATCGGTCCAGGCATATCTTGACGGCATTCGAGGCTCTCCGGGACTGGACGCGTTGATTGATCTGGTGAACCGGGTTGCTGATTTACGGGTCCTAATGATCGGCGAGGTGATCCTGGACGAATATCAATACGTGCTGCCATCCGGGCAACCGTCGAAGGAAAACATCATCGCCACCCGCTATCAGGAAACCGAACTGTTCGCTGGCGGCGTAATCGCGTCGGCGAACCACGCGGCCGGGTTTTGTGGGCAAGTTGATGTCATCACCTCGATTGGGGCCGAAGACCGCCGCGAGGACGTCATCGATGGCTGCCTGCGCCACAACGTCTCACTGAAACCGATCTATTTGCCAGGAAGCCCTACG
>JAPKDN010000229.1 GCA_028822575.1 Alphaproteobacteria bacterium
CATGCACATGACGCTCTACGATTGCGGCCTGGCGTTGATGCACCCACATGTACCGAACTATTTCGTTTCCGGTGGGAAAATTCCCGGACTGACCGGTAACCCGCACCCGAACATCGCGCCCTATGACCTGTTCGAGACCAAGACCTGCAAGATCTTCATCGCTGGTGGTAATGACCGGGCCTGGCGGAAGCTGTGTGACGAGGTCGGGCGTCCGGAGTTGGGCAGGGATCCAAGGTTTTTGACCAATGGCGACCGTCAGACCAACAAGGCGGAGCTAAAAGCGGAGCTTGAAGGTGTCTTCGCCAAGGTGGAGGGGGAGGCGTTCTGCGAGAAACTCTTGGCCGCCGGGCTGCCGGTCGGGCCGGTCCGCGACACCCACGAGGTCATGAACCACCCGCACACATTGCATCGGAACATGCGGGTCGAGAAGGACTGGTACAAGAGTTGGGGCATCCCGATTAAATTCTCGCGGACCCCCGGATCGATTAAGAGCGTGCCGCCGAAGTTTGGTGAGCACGGCCGTGAGATTTTGGCAGATCATGGCTATTCTGTCGACGAAATCGATGGGCTTCTTAAGGACGGTATCCTGGTAGAGGAGCGGCGCAAGACCTGATGCCTGAACGGGCACGGAGGCGGTGGGTGTCGTCATGCTGATGTGGCGCTTGTGAAAAGTGGTAAACTAGCCCTAATCTTGGGCAAAGTTGAGGAGGATGCGGTGATGGATAAAGTCGTAAAAACGGAAGCTGAATGGCGCGCTCAGTTGGATGACATTCAATACAAGGTTACGCGCGCCCACAGTACCGAGCGCGCCTGGTCGGGAAAATACGCTTCGAACGAGGACGCGGGAACTTATAATTGCGTCTGTTGCGGACAGTCGTTGTTCGATAGCGACACGAAATTCGAGTCTGGCACCGGCTGGCCGAGCTTCTATGAGCCGATCAGCCCCGAGGCGATTGGTACCACCACGGATCGCGCCTTCGTCATGACACGGGTTGAGGTGCATTGCTCGCGGTGTGACGGCCATCTCGGTCATGTCTTCGAAGACGGCCCGGCCCCGACCGGTCTCAGGTATTGCATGAATTCAGCGTCGCTGGATCTTGCCAACAAGGATGCGGCAGAATAGTCGGTAAACGGCTTTCCATCGTTTTTCAAAAGACAAAAATTTTTTAAAAATGCTGTGGGATAAAAAATTATCCTAATAAGGTGCTTAGGTTATGCCAAAGATCGCGATCCTGGATGACTACACGGAAATGGCGTTGAAAATGGCCGATTGGGGTTCGCTCCCAGATGGCTATGAAACGGTGGTTTTCAACGACAATGTCGTGGAGCCGGATGCCTTGGTGGCCCGTCTTGAGGGTTTCGAGATCGTCTGCGCCATGCGGGAGCGGACGCCATTTACCGCCGAGATCTTTGCGCGCCTCCCCCATCTGAAACTGTTCATCACCACGGGGCTGCGCAATGCTTCGGTCGATGTGGAGGCGGCGAAGGCCAGGGGCGTTGTGGTTTGTGGCACGCAAGGGTCGGCATGGGCAACCGCGGAGCATACCTGGGCCCTGTTGATGGCGGCGGCGCGGAACATCGCCCATGATGACCGGATGATGCGCGATGGTCTTTGGCAAAGCCGGATATGCCTTGAGTTGCGTGGCAAGACCTTGGGGCTTGTCGGGCTTGGCAAGATCGGTTCCCAGGTCGCGAGTTTCGGCAAGGCCTTCGGTATGGATATCATCGCGTGGAGCCAGAATCTGACCCGGGAGCGGTGCGGTGAGATTGGAGCGAAGCTTGTAACCAAGACGGATCTGTTCAGCCGGGCTGATTTTGTCAGCATTCACATGGTGTTGAGCGACCGGTCACGGGGGCTGGTGACCGCTGAAAATCTCGGACGGATGAAACAGGATGCGTTTCTGGTGAATACCTCGCGTGGCCCCATCGTCGATCAGGCGGCGCTCTTGAGTACGCTGCGGGCCGGCGCGATCCGTGGGGCGGCGATCGATGTTTACGAGACGGAGCCGCTTCCAGGGGATCATCCTTATCGCGGGCTGGAGAACGCCGTTCTTAGCCCTCACATGGGCTATGTGACGGAAGAGACCTACCGAATTTTCCACGGTCATTCCGTGGAAAACATCCAGGCTTGGCACGATGGCGCGCCGATCCGTCAGCTTAGCTAAACCGTCCTTGGCCTAATACGAACCGAGGAATTTTTTGGATGGCTGCACCCTGCGTGATTTATCTCGGTAGTTCGGATATCGGGTTGAAGCACAATCCTTTTGGCAAGGATGTCGCTAATCTGGGCTTATACAGAGCGCTTGCCCGCTACGCACCGGGAGACGAGTTGCCATTCCTATCCTTTCAAAGAATGGATAGCAGCGACGTCGCGGCCGAGTTGTACGAGGGGACGACGCCAAGCAAAACTATTGCCACTACAAGTATATTTAACGCTGATGCCATCGCTGCGGCCGGTACCCTGGTCCGTGCCAGTTGTGATATCTCCGACTTGGCATGGTTGCGCCGCCACGGCGGTGATCGCGTCTATTCGATCTCTGGGCTAATCCATTCGCTCGCGCCGCCGGCTATGCGCGATTATATCGCCCGTGTCATTACTGCGCCGATCCAGCCTTGGGACACCATCTGGTGTTCCTCTCCTTCAGTACGTGGCGCGCTTGCGACGATGTACGAGGAATACGCGGATTTTCTCGCTGGCCGTTTTGGTGGCGCGGGCGCCAAGCCTCGGCCTTTTCCCGCGATGCCGGTGATCCCGCTCGGGGTCGAGGTCGATGAGATCCAGAATCGGCTCGCGAACGCCGGCACGCGCGCGGCAATGCGGACGGAACTGAATATAGCCGATGACGAGATCGTGGTACTCTGGGTCGGTCGCCTTTCGTTTTTCGAGAAGGCGCACCCAGTCTCGATGTTCACTGCGTTGGAAGAGACCGCAAAGCGTACCGGCGCCAAGATCAGAATGCTCAATGTTGGCTGGTTTCCGGGCGGAGATCTGCATCTTGAGGTTTATGAGGAAGCGGCACGTAACCATGCGCCATCCGTGAAGGTTGATTTCTTGGACGGTAATAAACGACGGTTCGTTGACCGGGTCTGGGGAGCGGCGGACATCTTTATTTCCCTGGTTGATAACATCCAGGAGACCTTCGGCATCACACCGATCGAGGCAATGGCGGCGGGACTTCCGTTGGTGATGAGCGATTGGGACGGTTATCGTGCCAGTGCCACCAACGGCGTCGAGGGTTTTTTGATCCCGACACTAATGCCTCCGCCGGGCAGTGGCTGGTTGATGGGGCAGCGTCATGTGCTTCACATGGACAGCTATCAAGGTTATGCTGGCGCTGTCTCTATGCATACGGCGGTCGATATTGGGGCCGCTGCGACGGCACTGGAAGCCCTGGTTCGGGAGCCAGATTTGCGCCGGCGGATGGGTGAGGCTGGCAAGGTGCGGGCGCGGTCGATGTTCAACTGGCCGGACGTGATCGAGAAACTATGCGCCCATTGGACCGAGCAGGGTGAGCGCCGGCGAACCGATAGTTCCAACGACGCCGAGCCCGAACAGTTCCGGACCAGTTCGATCAAAGGTGACCCCTATACCCATTTCCAGGGCTTCGCGACGACATCTTTGGCGCCTTCGACGGTGATTTCGATCCGCGTCGAGGACCCGCGCGCGGCGTTGCAAGCCGTCAACGCGACCCGAATGAACCTGATCATGGATCGTTTTCGGGCCGTCGGTCCCGATGGGGCCCTGGAGCATTTGATTTCGAACGGTGCGAGCCGGGTCGACGACTTGGCCACGACACTGGAACGCCCCTTGGACGAGATAGAGCGTTTGGTCGTCTGGATGGCAAAGGTCGGCTTGGTTTCCTGGAGCGATGGCGAGAGCGAAGACGCCTAGGTTCTGGTGGTTTTGTCTACGGAATCATGTTCGGATGATCCAACAGGGCCTGCCAGTGAAGCTCTGCGTCCTCGACGAACAATCCCTTTGTCACACCCGAGACCAGCATCGGCACCGTTAACCGCAGGGTGCTGATCGAGCATCCCGATGGCCCAAAGCTCATGGTCGGCCCGAAAGTGAAGTCGTGGATACGCTCCAGATATGGAGCGCTGCCTGGTGTCTTTTCCAAGAACTGAAAATCTGAGCCGAGATAAGGGTATCGCCCGAGGCGATTGTCATCCAAATCGTCGGGCGGTGCATACCGATCGCCCCAGAGCGCGATATGTTCGGCGAAATGGGCCAGTTCGGGCCGTTTTTTAACGTCCTGATCATGCCCGGCGCAGGAGATGATATAGTCCGCCTCGAAGCGGCCTTGGGTGGTTTCTATCAGCACGCCATCGCCGTTCGGCGTGGCGTCGTTCCAATCGGTGCTGGTGTGGAGCGTAAAATTTGGATGGCTACTGGCGCGCTTCCAGGTTTCTGGCGGCATCCCCATGCGGATGTTGAGTATGTAATGCATGAAGCGCCATCGCCAGGCGTCATCCAGATCACAAAAATGGCGCAGAAACCCGGGCGTGATGCACCAGCGATAGACCTGCTGGCGCCGGTGGGTGGGGCGGCGGCAAAACATATGAACTTCGGCGCCGTGTTCCAGCGCGCAGATCGCATTATCACCGGCGGTCGCGCCAACGCCGAGTACCGCGACGCGTTTCCCGTCAAGGGCTTGGAAATCAATGGGGTCTGCGGCCTTGGCGCGCAGATTTTCGGGCAAGGCGGTCAGATAGTCGGGCATCCACCAATCGCCGGTGCCGTCATGCCCGGTGGCCAGAACCAAACGCCTGGTGTGACGGACCTCGGAACCACCAGCGCCTTGTATCGTGACCGCGAGCCCGCCCACGGCGGGGACAATTGATGTAACCTCGGTTGCGTTACGAACTGGTAGTTCCAAGGTCCGGCGCACCCAGCTGAGATAGTCGACCCAGAGAGTGATGGGCACGAAATTGACACCTTCCCAGGATATGTCGCCAAAGGCGGCTCGGTGCCAGGCTTCGTAGGTAAGGTTGGGGACGCCCATGTCCGGGCCGGGATAGTGCTTGGGGGAGCGGATGACTGGCATGCGGCCGTGACTGTTCCAGATCCCCTCGGCGCCTGCGGGTTCTCTGTCAACCACCATGATATTAGTGACGCGCTCCTTCAGTAGATGCGCGGCGATCGACAATCCACCCTGGCCGGCGCCGATGACCAAGACGTCGAGCATCGGAACTCCGTTCGCTCCGGTCCGCGTCGGCATCCATTCGGCCTCCGGATGACGCAGGGCGTGCAGATCAGACTGTACCTTGGCCGCGAGGGCGCCGAGGCGCGCCTCGGACCCGGGCAGGGGTGGGCCATAGCTTTCGGGTGCGTTGATCCTGGCCTTGCCATCGTCGCGCCAACGGACTGGTGCCGGCGCCAGTGGAGTTGTTTGTAGCATGTTATCCCGCGTGTACAGGTGGTACTCGATCGGCCCAGGGAGCGGCCTGCTCCAATTGGCCGGCGAGCCTGAGTAGGGTTACTTCGTCTCCGAAACGACCAGCGAATTGGACACCGATCGGCAAACCGTCGTCACTCCAATGCAGTGGCAGAGAAATCGCGGGTTGGCCGGAGAGATTTTGCTGAGGCGTGAAGGGAATGAAGCGGAACAGCCGATCCCAATAGGCATCGACATCATCG
>JAPKDN010000230.1 GCA_028822575.1 Alphaproteobacteria bacterium
TCGTCCTTGGCAAGTTCCTCTGCAGCGGCGATTGCATCGCCAACCAAATGGCCTACAGCCACGACCGTGACATCGCGTCCCTTGCGTTTGACTTCGCCTTGCGCAAGCGGGATGACGTACTGCTTTTCCGCCACGGGACCGCGCATCGCGGTCAGCCGAACGGGGACGAAAAAAGCAACCGGGTCGTCCTCTCGGATCGCTGTGGCGAGCAGCCCCTTCGCGTCCGATGGCGTGGACGGCATCACGGTCTTGATGCCGGCGTGTATGAGATAGGGGTAGGGATTGTCGGAATGCTGCCCGGCGCGGCCGCCGCTGGCGCCGGCTCCCATGATCAGATAGGTCGCCGCCACATGCGCCTGCCCGCCGAGCATCAGCGGCAGTTTCGCCGCCTGATCGACAAGTTGATCGAAGGCGGGAAAAATCAGCGATGACACTTGATAATGGATCACTGGGCGGGCACCGGCAAGCGCCGCGCCTGTGGCGATGCCGGTCATCGCGGCCTCAGATATTGGCAGATCGATCACCCGGTCATCACCAAAGGCGTCCTGCAGACCGCGTAACTCGCCACGACCCTGACCGCGAATATTCTCTCCAAAAATGACGATGCTGTCGTCGCGGGCCATTTCCTGGGTCAACGCCTCGTTCATGGCTTCGGCGAGGCTGAGTTCACGGGTCATTCTGACACTCCCGCCGGAAAGCCCGGATAGGTTCGGGCATACATATGATCCAAGGCGGTATCTGCCGACGGAATTGCACTCTCTCTAGCTAGTGCGATCGCGTCCTCGATTTCGACATCGATTTCCGCGTCCATCGCTACACGGTCACCAGGAGCCCAACCGTCCTCGGCGTCGAGCCTTTGCGCCGCGAGCGTCAGAGGATCCCGTTCTCTCCAGCTTTGGATTTCCTCTGCGGTGCGATAGGTGAGATCCATACTTCGCAGTGCCGTGTTGTGCGCCTCGAAACGGTAGGTCCGGCATTCGAGGAAACTCGCACCCTCACCCGCACGGGCTCGTGTGATGGCGCGTGTGGCCGCCTCATGGACGGCGGTAACATCCATGCCATCCACGGTTTCAGCTTCCAGTCCAAACGCCGCCGCCCGGTCAGCTAGGGACCCGCGCGACATTTCGGTAATCGGCGAGGTGATGGCGTATTGATTGTTTTCGCAAACAAAGACGACTGGCAGATCCCAAATCGCAGCGATGTTCAGGGATTCGAGAAGGACACCTTGGTTCATCGCGCCGTCGCCAAAGAACGGAACCGCGACGTGGGGTTCACCACGGTTCTTGAACATCCGAGCAGCGCCACACGCCATCGGCGCGCCAGCGCCGACTATGCCGTTCGCGCCGAAGATCCCAAGCCCGACATCCGCGATGTGCATCGATCCACCGCGGCCCTTATTATATCCCGCTTCCCGGCCCATCAGTTCCGCGAACATACGCATCGGATCACCGCCCTTAGCCAATATATGGCCGTGGCCACGATGGGTCGAAGTCGTGATATCGCGCGTTTTGAGAGCTGCCGAAACACCAACGGCAACCGCTTCCTCGCCGATATAGAGGTGCGCATGAGCACGGATGTCTCCCGCGTCGATAAGTTCGGCTGTACGCTCTTCGAAACGGCGGATGAGCCGCATCCGCCGGTACATTGAAATGAGCGATGCGGGATCGAGGTTTGAAGCAGGCATTTGATGCATTTCCAAGAAGTGTGTTGTCGGAGGGATGTCGGGGCTAGCCTTGACCCGACAGGCCATAAAAATTACTAGGGTCCGATATTGTCATGCGCCAGGCATTATGCACCAGATAATTCAGATTGCCGCAATCATGGATCAGTTACCGGCTCGGCAGTGTCGATGCTCTGAAAATCCACCGCGAAATAGAGGTTGGTATCCTTGAGCGCATCAACCGATATCAGCCGTCGATCCGATGGGTTTGAGACGTCGAATAACCGCGCGTGGGGAACGACACAGCCTTCGACAAGAATGTCGCCGACCTCGAAAACCGCGCCTCCGCCATGGCTGAGAGCCGAACGGCGAGCAGATCTGAACCGTTCGCCAATCTGAACCTTGTGCTCCCTCCTCATGTATCAAAATTCCTTCCTCAAAACCTTGCCCATGGTGGCATTGCTGCCGCCTGTCTAAATTTTCTTGCTCTACATCTCCGGTAGACATGAAACGCTTGGTGTAACATGTAGATCGCACTGGGCGCCTTTGCCATCTTGACCTTAGGGGATAATTTCAGTTGGCCTCAGAAGATGAACCTTTGCGCACGATCAATGCAATCTGAGATTAGGCACCGAACTCCCATACTCGGTCAGAAAATCGATCAAATGCGGAAACGGTGTGAATTGGGACCGCCAGGTCTCGGCCATAAATTTCTTCAGCAAGCCAAGAAGTTTCCTCCTCAGGATTAGAAGTCATCGTCCACCATACTTTGCCATGCGGCAATCCATCTGGCCTCCAGCGGTAGCCGCGATTTCTGAGCTTGTCACGAAGGTCGAAGGGCGCCCCGACCGCCGGAACGAGATAAACATCCCGCAACGCCGCCTCGCGAACAACAGCCATTACTCGTTGGTCGGCCATGGGCAGGGTTTGGGCCAGCAACGCCAGGCAAGCCTCGCAGTCTGCCATGGCCCGGTGGCCATCATAGAACCAGCCGAACTGCATCCCCAGGTAATCAAGCTTCCCTGACCCATAGCCCTCACGTAGCCAGTCAATGCTGGTCAGTGTGCAGGCCCAAGGCTTCTCGGAAAAGCAGCTCCAATGTCGCTCAACCATGGGGCGGTCAAAAGCGGCATTGTGGGCAATAATCAAATCCGAGTCAGCTACGACTGCATTTACGGCAGACCCATCGATGGATTTTCCTGCAACCATGTCGTCGGTAATGCCAGTGATCAATGAGGCTTCCTCGGAAATCGGCACGGCCGGCTCGTGTAATTCTTCAAAAGCTCGCGCCTTATGAATTGTCAGAATGCGGCATGAATTGTCAGAATGCGGCCGCTTAATGCCTCATATTCAAAAGGCAGCAACGCAAGCTGGATGACATCATCATTCTAGGTCGAAAGGCCCGTCGTCTCGACGTCAATCACCAGGGCCTGTTTGACCGTGCCGCCTTGTGGATCGTTGAAACGGTCGGGAATTTGCAGGCGACGAAGCAGTCGCCAATCAGACGGGTCGACAGCTGCCGATTGTTGGATAATTTTTGCTTCTTCGACTGCAAAATGGCTGTACTGGTTCATGATCTGTTATCGATCTCGCGCCCATTTTCCACATCATGATATTGGCTTACCACTTCTGTGTGGATCTTACTTGGCGTGTTGATCAAGAAACTGCCGACAGGTCGCGAAGTCTTGATCATACCCAGGGGGCAGCTCGACGCTTTTCTGTCCCGCCAGGCTTTTCGCATAGGCAACCATTTTTGAGGTCGGGGCGGAACCGTTGGTCGTCGTGTTGCCATTTGCAGTGCGGCCTGGCTGCTTAGCCACCGTCGATTTAGACGATCGACTTGATTTAGGGGCCTGCCGTCGGGGCATTTTCACGCCTGATGTGCTCTTGCCCGTGCTGTGTTTGCTCCACTGTTTGCGACGCCCGCGCCCCTTCGTTGCAGCGGAAGATCCTAGGTCCACATTGCTGCCCGGATGCTTCTGGAGGACGCCAATCAATTCCTCTGCCATAGACGCTATACCATCAATGACGGCCCTAAAATTGGTGCGGCCTGAAACAATGTCGTCGAGTTGCATCTCCCACGTTGCCGTCGTGGCGGGATCGACAAGGCTCGGCGCCGCGCCGCGAAGCAGTTCAAATATCTGCAGACCTCCCGGTGTCGGTACGACGAATTTGCCATCCGCCATCAACAAATTCTGCGCCTTAAGGCCCTTGATGATCTCGGCCCGCGTGGCTGGGGTGCCAATACCTTTCGCTTCCTTGAGCCGCTCGCGTAGTTCAATATCCTCGACAAACCGCCACGCGTTTTGCATGGCTTCCACCAGTGTGCCCTCGCCATAGCGAGGCGGTGGTTGCGTCTTCTTGGCCTCGATTTTGGGATCAATCAGAGTTGCCGTTTCGCCGTCAGTCAAATTTGGTAGCGTCTGCTCAGCGTTGCCCTCCTTATTCTTCTCTGGCAGGACTTTGCCATAGACGGCCTTCCATCCAAGTCGTCGCGGTATACGCCCCGTGGCTCTGAATTCGGCTGCTGGGCTGCCTGGAACTGATACGTTCAACGTGGCCACTGTCTGGCGATACTCGTAGTCCGACATTACAGCTGCCAGATAAGAGCGGCAGATCAATGCGAACAGGCGTTTCTCATCATCGGTCAGCCGCCCAAGTCTTGGCTCCAGATCGTCAAGGACGTTCACATTGGGAACCACGGCGTGATGCGCTACGCCCTCCAAGCCCTTGTCGTTGAAGTGACCTGATTTACCGCGCCGGATCACCGGCTTGCCAATTTCGAGATGAGCAAAGCCCCGCAGCCCGAGAAGGGAGGCAACAATTGTCGGGACATCCCCGATCTGGTTCTCTGTCAGGTATCGGGCTTCGGCTCGTGGATAGGTGATCAACTTCTTGCCGTCACCATCGTATAGCTCTTGCGCCACCGACAATGTCTTGTCGGCATTCCATCCCCAACGCTGACCACAGGTTTTCTGTAGGGCGGGCAAATCAAACAAACGCGGCGGACCCTGCCGCCGATCCCTAACCGATACGGCGAGGGCGCCACTATAGTCGACCGCTGCACGCGCGATCGCCTCGGCTCGATCTTCGTTGGTGATACGATGCTTCGCTGCCGGGGCATGCCGGATGGAGAAAGTTCCCGCCGCCACCGTTGCCGTTGCCACAACTTCGAAATAATCGTCTGGGCGAAAGTCGCGAATTTCCAGTTCGCGCAGACAGACAATCCCGAGGGTAGGTGTTTTGACGCGACCGATCCCGAGTACGCCACGTACGCCCGGGCCGAGGAGCGTCTTCGTGGCAGTACGGGTCAGGGACAGATTGAAGATCTGGTCGGCTTGCTGGCGGGCAACTGCGGCATCATAAAGTGGGCGCAATTCGGTGTTCGGTTTGAGCTGCGCGAAGGCTTGTCGGAGGGTCTTGGGGTCCTGGGCCGTGAATAACGCCCTCTGTACCGAGCCGCGATAGTTGAAATGGTCTAAGATCTCCTGGCCGATAAGTTGCCCCTCTCGGTCGCAGTCCGTCGCCAGGATTACCTGATCGCAGGTCTTGAGTGCGGCCTTGATGGCCGTGAGTTTTGCAGCCTTATTGCCGCCTCTGGCGGGCCGCGTTGGATAAAGACCCTTAGGCTTGAGAAGAATACATGACCAGCGTTTCCAGTCGGCATTGACCTCGTCCGGCTCGGCCAGGCGCAAGAGGTGTCCCTCTGCGGGTAGGATTTGCCCAAACTTGCTGCCAATTGCCGCCCGCAGGTCTTTCGCCTGGCTTTGCTTCTCCGTGATGATTAGGGTTTTTACCGCCATCGGTCATCCTCTGCTTGAGATTCAGAATGATAAAGGAAAAGAACAAAATTGGAACAAAATCTTTGTCGAGCAATCGTGAAAAAAATTTGAACCAGCGGCACTTAAGAGGTGGCTCGGGAAAACTGCACAGTTGAGATAAGTGGATTTTCGGCCTGTAAC
>JAPKDN010000231.1 GCA_028822575.1 Alphaproteobacteria bacterium
CTCTTGACCGCCTCTAATCCCCTGGTGTGCGAGACTCAGGATGGAGCGTCGTTCTTCTATTCTGTCAATGGCAAAAAACTCAAGGAAGACGCGATTTCGAAAGTGAGATCGACTCGTTGATGCCCGAGCACTGCGGCGGCAATCGGCGGCCGGCGGGCGAAAGAGTGGGCGAGAAAGTTCGGTCGGTCAAGTGAGCGGACGCAATCAAGGCGATGTGCTGAGTCATGTATTTCTGCCAGTTGGCGCTGGTAGAGATGGAGTGGATCAGCGCGCTGGGCCTCATGGAAGCCGAAATTTGGGCGGTGCTGCACGCCGAGAATATCAAGCGCGGCGGTGAATGGATCGACCTGCTGCTGGCGAGCGATCCGCGCACCAATCCGTGGTTCCAGGAATGCGGCCCTTGGGTCATCCAGCACGGTGATATCTTGGGCGACGACACCGATTTGGTCGGCTCCTGCCAGACGTGCGCCGATATGCCCCGTGCTTGGCTGGTGGGCGATAAGGAGTAGACCGATGAGCAGAAGCGATTGTTCAATGTCGCCCACGAACATGTCGCGACCAATGTTCAGCTATTCGCGCCGGGTGTCAGCTTCAAGGAGCTGACTTTCGGTAGCCATCAATTGCCGGAAGAATTCATTGATCAGCGCTATGGCTGTAAGATGAATGGGTTGGGCTTTGCGATGAATGGCCGGCGATCCTCTACCCTTACGATTGGCTAGAGGGCGCGTTTGATTATGTCCTGAAACCGGGGATGATCATGACCTCGGAGGTCTATATCGGCCCTGTCGGTGGCCGTGAGGGCGTCAAGCTCGAGGGCCAAGTGCTGATCACCGAGGACTGGTTCGAGAACGATACCAGCTATAGCTTTTATGAACGGCTGCTAGGATAAATAAAGACAAGCCGAGCTGAATCTCGCTGTGCGGGAAGCTCGACCTGACGACGATCGCCAGGAATTTGTGTGGGTTGAAATTATCGCGTCGCTCTCTCATTCTATCGCAATCCGTGTTGGTCGACTCGGATAGATAAAGCCGTGCCCGGAAACCTCGGGGATGGACCTGGACACGTTGTGGATGCACCATTGTGCCCAGCCCTTACTTTATCCCAGACCAAACCTATTTTCCCTATGTTCGAGTTAAGGAGCCTTGTCATGCCCAAGGATAATTCAGATTCGGAAATGACCGCTGGCGGCGTTATTTTCACGCGTCTAAAGGCGCTGGGTGTCGATTACGTCTTCTGCAATTCCGGGACCGATTTTCCGCCGATTATCGAAGGTCTCGCCGAAGCCATGGCGAAGGGAATTGATCTTCCACAGGCCTTGGTGATCCCGCATGAGAGCGCGGCGCTTGGCATGGCGCATGGATATTACGTTGCGACAGGCGAGGCCCAGGCGGTGATCCTGCACACCAATGTTGGCTTGGCCAACGGGGCGATGGGCATGATCAACGCCGCCACCGATCACGTTCCGATGGTTCTGATGTCCGGGCGCACACCGACGGTGGAGAAGGATCGGTTTGGCGCCCGTACCGTCCCGATCGGTTGGGGCCAAGAGATGCGCGACCAGACGGCGCTGGTCCGGGAGACCTCGAAATGGGACTACGAAATGCGGTTTCCGGAACAGGTTCCTGAAATGCTTGATCGGGCGCATGCGATCGCGAGTTCCACGCCATCCGGGCCGGTCTATCTCAGCCTGCCGCGCGAGGTTTTGTGCGAGCCTTGCCCGATGGAGGCGGTTGAGGCGCCGATCACCATGGCCGCCTCTCGGGCGGCGGCGCCGCAAGGTGATCTGGAGCAACTCGCGTCGCTGTTGGCGCGGGCCGAGCACCCCCTCATCATCGCTCAGCGCGGCGCCGGCTCGCAGAAAGGGTTCGACGCCTTGGCACGCCTCGCCAACGACTGGGCCTTGCCGGTTTGTCACTATTGGGCCGGGGCGCTGGCGATATCCTACGAGCATCCAAGCTGTGTCGGCTCTGATGTGGCGCCATGGCTACCCGAGGCGGACGTGGTTCTGGTTCTGGATGGTCTGGCGCCGTGGTCTCCTGATGTTCACACGCCGAAAGCGTCGGCCAAGATCGTCAATCTTGGCCCGGACCCGCTGCATCATCGGTTCCCGGTGCGTAATTTCCGCTCGGATCTGTCGATCACCGGCGAAGTCGATGACGCGTTGGTGCGTCTAGAGACGATGATGGCATCAATGGCCAAAAACCGAGGCAAGGCGATCTTGGCCCGGCGCGCCAGGGTGGCGGAGCGGGTCGCCAAGTCGCGCGAGGCGTTGAACGCCGCGGCGATCGAGGGCGCGACCGTGCCGATGACCAAGGCCTGGGTTGCGAAATGTGTGGGAGAGGCGGTCAAGGATTACGACGCCACGGTTCTATGTGAGCTTGGCTGCCCCTTGGATCATGTGCGCCCGACTGAACACGGCTCCTGGCGTGACCTTCCACATTCCGGCGGCCTGGGATGGAGCCTGCCGACCGGAATGGGGATGAAGCTTGCCGAGCGGGAGCGGTTGATCGTATCGACCATGGGCGATGGTTCCTACATGTTCGCTAACCCCGTGGCCTGTCACCAAATCGCCGAGGCCTACGAGATCGCGACGCTAACCGTGATCCTCAATAACCAGGAGTGGTTCGCGGTTAGGCGCGCCGCGCTGGGGATGTATCCCCAGGGGCATGCCGCTAAGGCTAACCAGATGCCACTGACGGCGCTGTCACCCAGTCCCGAGTTTGCCCGTATCGTCGAGGCCAGCCGAGGATATGGGCAGACGGTCACAGATCCGACGGAGCTTCCAAAGGCACTGGCGCGTGGTATCGACGTGGTGATGAATGAGAAACGCGCGGCGGTCATCAACGTGATGGTCGCGTAACCCTGGCCGAAAACGATGACCTGCTGATTGATCAGGATCACCAAGCCGACGATGACGACGTTTCAGCCTTGGTCGCTGGACATGATCCGTCTTGACAAAAGTCTAGGCGGAGGTGGATCAAGGCTAAAGCCGTGTTTTCATCTACTTGAAGCGCAAGTTCATCGCGGGAATTTTTCTCCACCAGCCTTGGATGTCGCAGATGCCTTTGCCTGCTAAGGATCTTCCCTCCCATGCACCCGTCGTCGTCATTGGCGGCGGCATCATGGGATGCTCGACCCTCTACCACCTCGCCAAGCGTGGGGTGGGGGACGCGATCTTGCTCGAACGCAACCGACTGACCTCCGGGACAACGTGGCATTCCGCCGCCCAGGTGCGGGCGTTGCGGTCCAGTCGCAATCTGACCAACCTGATCAAATACTCGGTCTCGCTGTATTCCGAATTGGAGCGGGAAACCGGCCAGGCCACGGGCTGGATTAACAAGGGGTCGCTCTCCATCGCGACAAACCAGGATCGGCTCACCCATATCCGTCGGCAGGAGGCGCTGGCGCATGCCTTTGGCGTGGCGGCGCAATCGATAACGCCGGATGAGGCGCTGGAGCGCTGGCCATTGATGAACGCCGATGATGTGATTGGCGCGGTTTGGTCACCCGATGATGGCCGGGTAAGCCCGTCGGATCTCTGCGCGGCGCTGGCCAAGGGCGCGCGAACCGCCGGCGCCAGAATCTTCGAGGATATGCCGGTGCTGGGGATTGTTACTGAAGGTGGACGGGTGCGTGGTGTCGAGACCGCGTCGGGAACCATTCAATGCGACGCGGTGGCGCTTTGCACGGGGCTCTGGAGTAGGCGCATGGCGGCGATGGCCGACGTTTTGGCGCCGGTCTGGCCTTGCGAGCATTTCTACCTGCTGACCAAACCGGTCGAGGGCATCATAGGTAATATGCCGACCCTGTCGGATCATGATGGCCATCTGTATATCCGGGACGATTCCGGCGGCCTTCTCGTCGGTTGCTTCGAGCCGGGCGCGCGGCCGATTGATCCGGCGCGCCTCGGCGAGGATTTTGCGTTTCAGCTTTTGCCCGAGGATTGGGATCACTTCGAGCCGATGATGCACAACGCGTTGCACCGGTTGCCGGTTCTGGAGACGGCGGAAGTGAAGATACTGCTCAACGGGCCGGAAAGTTTTACGCCGGACAGCATGTTTATGCTCGGCGAATCCCCCAGCACGCCGGGATTCTTCCTCGGTTGCGGGATGAATTCCTTTGGCGTCGCCTCGGGTGGTGGCGCCGGCATGGCGTTGGCCCATTGTATCACTGAAGGCCATCCTCCGTTCGATCTGCGCGAGGCGGATCCCAGTCGGTTCGCGGAATGCCAATCGTCGGTCGAGGCCTTGACTGCGCGGGTTCCCGAGGTCTTGGGCAAACATTATGAGATTGGCTATCCGGGGCGACAGTTTACGAGCGCGCGCGATCTGCGTCTGACCCCACTCCATGAACAATGGCGAGCCGCCGGAGCAACCTTCGGCCAGTTCCATGGGTGGGAGCGTCCGTTGTATTTCGGCGGCCTGGGCGAGCCTCAAATGACATTTTCCAGACCTGATTGGTTTGATCAGGTCGCTTGTGAAGTCCGGGCAGCGCATCAGGGCGCGGCGATTTTTGAGCAATCCACCCTGGGCAAGATCAGGGTCGAGGGGCCGGCTGCAGAGACTTTCCTCGATCGCGTCTGCGCCAATGACATGACCCGACCGGCGGGGTGCGCAATCTATACGTCAATGCTTAATGAACGTGGTGGTTTCGTCGAGGATCTTGTCGTGCAACGGCTGACCCCGAGCCGGTACCGACTGTTTGTAGGTGCCGCTTCACCGGTCAGGGTCCTGGGATGGTTGCGCCGGCATCTTGGAGAGGCTGAGAACGTGGAGCTGTTGGATGAGACCGAAGCTTTCGCGGTTCTTGGTCTCATGGGTCCCGAAGCGGCGCGCATCGCCAGCGATTTGGGGGCCGGAGACCTGAATGGACTTCGGTTTTTTGAGCATGCGCGTATGGGAATTGCCGGTATTTCGACGCGGGCGGTTCGTCTTTCCTACGTTGGCGAGGCTGGTTGGGAGATCACCTGTGCCGCCGCCGACGCCGCCCGCTTATACCTCGCGATAGTCGAGGCGGGAGCGGTTCCGGCCGGCCTCAACGCCCAAACCTCAATGCGGATCGAGAAGCGGTTTTTATCCATGGGACATGATATCGACGCTGATATGACCCCGGTCGAGGCCGGGCTCAGTTTCGCGGTTAACTGGGATTCCGAGTTCATCGGTCGTGATGCGTTACTCGCGAGACGGTACGACGGGCCTGGGATTCGAGTAGTTTCGCTTATCTTCGATGATCCGGATGTCGTGCCGATCGGTGGCGAGCCAGTTTACTGGGGCGGCCGGGTCGTTGGCCAGACAACCTCGGCAGCGTTCGGCTACAGGGTTGGTGCGCCGGTGGCGATCGCCACCATTAGCGGCGATCTGGAATTGAGTGTTGGTTCCGTGGAGGTAGAGGTCGATATAGCACGCGCCATGACACCCGCCACGGTATCTCTAAAGGCGCCGCTATAGCTCACGACCAATGGTACCGCGTGCCTCGAATTCGCGCTTTGTCAGTTTGGCGATATTGAGTTGATGGATTTGGCTGGTACCTTCATAGAGCCTGAACAGCCGAACGTCCCGGTACAGCCGTTCGATGACACTGTATTCCGCGACATAGCCCGAGCCGCCAAAGATCTGA
>JAPKDN010000232.1 GCA_028822575.1 Alphaproteobacteria bacterium
CTTGGCTCCGGGGTCATCATTTTGATATTCGCCATATCTGGCGACCTAGCGCCGGACGCCGCGCGCGGTTCGACCTTTGCCTTTACAAATATGTTGATGATTCTCTCAGGGGCTATTTTCCAACCCATCACCGGCTTGCTACTAGACCTCAATTGGAACGGCATCACGGAGAACAGCGCGCGGTTATACGATCTACATGCCTATCAAATAGCTTTCTTGCTGATCCCCATTACGTCTATCATGGGCATGCTGATGATTTTATTGTCCCGCAACACGGAAAAAAATGCTGGTCGGCCCACTTAGTTAAAACGGTCATGCAATCGAACGAGTAGTCATTATGCCAAGTCCCGAAACCCGCCAGGTTGTCGCCTCTAAGAGTGCCGACGAAATCGTCACCATAGTGGCGAGCAAGTCGCGCATGCCGTTTTCCAACGAAGCGCTCGTTCGGGTTACAGCTATTTCATTGAACAGGGGTGAATTGCGCCGGGCACAAAGGACCGCCGACGGCATTCTTCAAATCGGCTGGGATTTCGTCGGCACAATCGACACGCCCGCCGCGGATGGAACCGGCCCGGTTGCGGGAATTCGGGTTGTCGGTTTTTCTACGCGCATGGAAGGATGGGCGGAACGGGTCGCCGTTCCCACTTCATATATCGCGCCCATTCCAGACGGCGTTTCCGACGCACAAGCAGCAACATTGCCAGTTGCTGGCCTGACGGCGCTGCATTCGGTCGACGCGGCGCCCAGTCTGCTTGGCCGCCAAGCATTGATTACTGGCGCCACCGGCGGTGTCGGCATGTTCGCCGTGCAATTAGCGGCGCTCACCGGTGCCACGGCCTTCGCACAAATACGCCGCGCAGAGCAAAAAAGCTTTATTGAATCTCTTGGCGACTTTCCAACGATCTTGACCACGGATGGACGCGAATTCAATGACCACGAGGGTTTCCGCCTGATCGTCGATGGGATCAGTGGCGCGATCCTAGCAAACGCGATCCCAGCGCTAGCGCCGGACGGTATTTGCGTTTGCTACGGCGTCACGGACACACCGGAAGTCCCCGTTGATATCGGCCAATTTATGCGAATCGGCCTGGCGCAGATAATGGGATTCCACCTCTATGCTAAAAGCGTATCCTCCCCACCGAGCGAAAACTTGCCGCGCTTACTCGCGCTTGTCGCGGATGGGAGGCTCAACTGTGCCATAGGACGCGAGACGTCTTGGACCGAGATCAACCGGGTCGCCCAAGACCTAATCGATCGAAAATTTTTCGGTAAAGCCGTCCTTCACATCGATTGATGCCGGATTGTTAGTCCTCGACACCCCAGGCCTTGTCAGCGTATTGGGTCGTGACGATGTCAAAGACGACGCCATTCGGATCACGGAACTTAATCTCCGATGCACCATCCGGCGTATTCGGCAGTTGCATGTGATAGCGCCCGCCATTGTCCTTAATCGTATCTTGCATGGCGTCGATATCTTCGACAACAAAACCCATATGGTGTAGCCCGTGAAAGTCTTTACCGCGTTCGTCGCCCGCCTGTTCGTCCGACTTAAACTTCAAAATTGCCAGGCTGACGACACCGTCGCTCAATAAAATCGCGATGTCGGAGACCTGCGAGCGCGTCATTCCAAAGGTCTTCTCATAAAAGCTTGCCGCCTCTTCCAAATCGGGAACGGTCACGGCAATATGACGGAGTTTAGGCATGGTTCTCTCCCAAAGAATCTTTCGTCCAATTGAATTGATGCTGAGGCTTCGCCGGGTGCTCTGTCAAGTTGCAGGCTATTGCCAACCACAGCTTCAAGAGAAGCCCTAAAGCGCTTCGCCCCGCACTAAGCGAGGCAAATCGCCGATAACGCCCATCGCATGGCGCATAAATACGCGCTTTAAAGGTGGAATCGCACCGACGCCCGCAAGGCCCAAGTCACGGGCAACCCGTATAGGCGCCAAATCGTTCGAGAACAGACGATTTAAAACATCCGTCACAGTAACCAATGTTGTGTTATCAACCCGGCGCCAGGCCTCATAGCGGTCCAGCACCGTGGTGTCCGCTGGCTCCAATCCCAATCGCACCGCATCGACCACAGATTCAGCCAAGGCCGCAACGTCACGAATCCCAAGATTAAGCCCTTGTCCCGCGATCGGATGAATGGTGTGAGCGGCCTCACTGATAAGAGCTAGTCGCCGGGCCGTATAGCGATCCGCATGCATACATCCCAAAGGATAGGCGAAACGAGGCCCCACCAACTCGAGATCACCCAGCCAATCGCCAAAGCGTCGCTGTACCTCGCCCAAGAAGTCCGCGTCATCAAGCCCAACAAATGCCGGTGCCAAGTCCAAACGCTCAGTCCATACAATGTTTGTGCGCTGTTCGGTCATCGGCAGCATGGCGAAAGGACCGCTCGGCAAGAACAATTCAACCGCGACACCCGCATGCGCCCGCTCATGCGAAACGGTACAGACAATGGCGGTCTGATCGTAGCGGAATTCGCGCGCCCCGATACCAGCGGATTTCCTTAACGGCGAATTGCGTCCATCAGCGCCAACGACGAGCGACGTCTGCAGGACGCGCCCATCTTCAATCATGACATCAGCACCATCTGCCTGACGTTCGACAGCCTCGACCGAGGCCGGAGCGATGATCGTCAAATTCTCGAGTTGCCCCCCCAGCTGGGATAATCCGTCGCGAATAATCCGGTTCTCGATAATGTAGCCGAATGGATCGTCACCAACCTCAGTATGGTCGTAATGCAAAAACAATGGTGAGACACCGCGCAAAGGATGGCCGTCCGCCACGCGAATATCGAGAATTGGCTCGGCTTCATTCGCGATAAACGGCCAAAGGCCGATCCCTTTCAGGACTTGGGCCGAGCCGTGTGCGATCGAGGTCGTCCGTCCATCAAAGTCCGATGTATTTATTGTGGCGGGATCCAGACGTTCGATAACCGCCGTCACGATACCGCAACTCGCGAGGCCACACCCTAGCGTCATACCCGCCATGCCGCCGCCTACAATGACGACTTCGAATCGTTCAGACATCTTGTTGTCCACATTTCTTGCCCTGACACACAGCTTTATATCTCAATCGAACGATGTCTAGCATTAGAGAATGCCTAATTTTTAACCTGTTCACTTAAGATGACTATTTTTTCATCATTTTTTGAATTAACTTTCACTCCACTGAAGCTGGGAAAATTATTAACCAATTGATAATAGATGATTAATTTTATTTTCGAGCAAACGGCACGATTCTTGGTTCTAAGTGTCCTGCGACAGCGCTGCGTATACTGCGTAGCGAAAGTGCGAACAAACCACGGAGGACGCACGAATGAAGATGATCATGGCTGTAATCAAGCCATTCAAACTGGACGAGGTGCGCGAAGCGCTGACTGAACTCGGCATCGAGGGCATGACCGTCAGTGAAGTGAAAGGCTTCGGCCGACAAAAGGGTCAAACCGAAGTTTATCGAGGCGCGGAGTACGCGGTCAGTTTTCTGCCCAAATTGAAAATCGACATAGCAGTGAACGACGATCTCGTCGAACGCGCCGTGGAGACCATCGAACGCGCCGCTAAAACCGAACGCATCGGAGATGGCAAAATTTTTGTGCTCGACCTCACCAAAGCGGTTCGTATCCGCACCGGTGAAGAGGACGGCGAAGCACTCTAAAAGGAACATATCAATGCCCCACTTTCACAAAAAACTACTGCTTGGTAATCTCACCACGATCCTCGCTACAATCGCGGCTCCAGCCTTCGCTCAGGACGCCAAACTCGATAGCGGCGATACCGCCTGGATGCTCACATCAACCGCGATCGTACTAATGATGACGATTCCCGGTCTCGCCCTTTTCTATGGTGGCATGGTGCGGAAGAAGAACGTCCTCACCATTATGGCTCAAAGCTTTGCGATTTGCTGTCTAGTCAGCGTGATCTGGATGGTCATCGGCTACAGCCTGGCCTTCTCCGAAGGCAATGCCTTCGTCGGTGGCCTATCCAATATGTTCGTCTCGGGCATGACCGTCGGACAAGTAAATGGAACGATTCCTGAATCCGTGTTCTTCGTTTTTCAAATGACATTTGCGATCATCACCCCGGTACTGATCACAGGTGCTTTCGCGGACCGAATGAAGTTTTCAGCAATGTTGTTGTTCGTCGCAATTTGGTCAATTGTCGTCTACTCGCCGATCACTCATTGGGTTTGGGGCCCGGGTGGCTTTCTCGGTAATGACGGCGTCCTCGATTTTGCGGGCGGTACCGTCGTCCACATCAACTCCGGCATTGCTGGTCTCGTCGCCTGCCTCGTACTTGGAAAACGGACGAACTACGGCCAAGAGAACATGGCGCCACACAATCTAACGCTCACTCTGATCGGAGCCTCTATGCTATGGATCGGCTGGTTCGGCTTCAACGCGGGTTCGGCGGTCGCAGCCAACGGCTCCGCCGGTATGGCAATGGCGGTGACGCAAATCGCCGCCGCCGGTGCCGCCTTGGCCTGGATGATTTGCGAATGGTTCGAATTGAAGAAACCGAGCGTTCTCGGCCTCGTCTCCGGCGCCGTCGCCGGTCTCGTCGCAATCACACCAGCAGCGGGCTTCGTCGACCCCGCCGGTGCATTGGCCATCGGCGCGATCGCGGGCATCGTCTGTTGGTTTGTCTCGACCAAGGTCAAGCACAAACTGGGATATGACGATTCGTTGGATGTCTTCGGCATTCATGGTGTAGGTGGTATCGTCGGGGCGCTTCTGACCGGCGTCTTCGCCATCGAAGCCATTGGCGGTACACCCGGCCTGATCGAAGGCAACGGGGCCCAAATCGCGACGCAAGCGTGGGGCATCATCGCGACCATCGTCTATTGTGCGGTTGCCACATACGTCATCCTAAAAATCGTCGACATGATCGTCGGTCTGCGAGTCTCAGAAGATGCGGAGCGCGACGGCCTCGATTTCGACCTCCATGGTGAAACAGTCCACTAACACTCATCACCAAACGCGAAAACTCAGGGGGCTTCGGCCCCCCTTTTTGCCCCTCCATTTCTATAAGGCTACATCCGCGACATGACTTTGCGGGCAAAATCTTCGATCAATCTGTATTGCTGATCCAGGGTCGGGATAAAGTTGATCCCATCCAAGCCCTGCCGTTCATAATCTCTCAACTGTTCCGCAATTTCTTCCGGCTGTCCCGCCACGCTGAAGGTGCGAATCATTTCCGGTGTGATAAACCGCGCTTCTTCTGGGTCAAGATAACTGTAATGGCTTTTGTGCATCTCCTGATGCTGACGTGCAGCATCACGTTCTTCCAAGAAAGCCAGATAATCCTTCCAGATCGGCTTTACATAATCCGGCGGGTCCTCACCAGTCTCCTTCCAGCGCTCAACCAGGTAATGCACGTTCACCATGATACCAGAGCCGATTTCAGCAATCGCGCGCTCGGAATCAAGGGCCTCACCCGGCTCCAACATCAAGAGGTTCACCAGCGCATAGGTCTTGAACTCATCCAGCGAACGGCCCACTCGCTCAGCTCCCCGGTGAACATTGGCAAGCGCTTGCGTGATGGAGCCGCCACGCGGAATTCCAGTGATCAATCCATC
>JAPKDN010000233.1 GCA_028822575.1 Alphaproteobacteria bacterium
CGATGTAAACAAACCTCAGGCGGAAGCGGTCACTGACTGAACGCCCATCCGCCTTTCGCGGCATCCGACATATCGCCTTCATGGTCGAGAACCTAGAGGAGTGCGAGAAGTTCTACACCGACGTAATGGGTATGGAGCTGCTCTATCGTGCCAATGAGAATCTTGTCTATCTCACATGCGGTAACGACAACCTGTCTCTGGCACGGGCCAAATCAAAGCCGGAGAAGGGCGGTCTCTTGGACCACTACGGGTTCATCGTCGAGAGCAAGGAAACGCTCGATGCCTGGTTCGATTATTTCAAATCGATCGACGTTCCGGTGTTGGACCAACCACACAATCATGCCGACGGCGCGCGCAGCTTCCACATCAAAGACCCGGCGGGGAATGTGATTCAGCCAATTTACCACCCGGCAATTTCCGCGCAGCAATTCACCTAGCCAAGGCGCATCGATGTCCCAAGAGAAAACTCAACCGCTGCTATTCACGCCGATCACAATACGGGGTGTGACATCGAAAAACCGGATCGTCGTCTCGCCGATGTGCCAGTATAATTCCGATGACGGTGGCCCTGGAGATTGGCAGATGATGCATTTGGGCCGCCTCGCTGTCGGTGGCGCCGGGATCATTTTTGGCGAAGAAACAGGGGTTGAGGCGCGTGGCCGCAAGACCCACAAATGCGCAGGTATTTGGAACGACAAACACATTCCGATGTATCGTCGGATAACTGATTTCATCAAGGAACAGGATGCGGTTCCGGCCATCCAAATCGGCCATGCGGGCCGCAAGGCATCCTGTCACACAGCAACCGAGGCTTGGCGGCCCCTGACCGACGACGACGCAAAGGACGGTTGGGCTCCATGGCAAGGCTTGGCGCCAAGCGCGCTCGACCAGCTGCCCCGCCGGTTCACGCCGAAGGCCATGGATGCGGGCGACATCAAAACTGTGCTCGACGCGTGGCGGGAGGCGACGCGGCGTAGCATGGACGCAGGCTACGATATTCTCGAGATACACGGCGCTCATGGGTATCTTATCCATCAATTCCTCTCGCCGGTAAGCAATCACCGCAACGATGCTTATGGCGGTGACCGCGCGGGGCGCATGCGCTTCGCACTTGAGGTCGCCGAGGTCGTGCGGGATGCCTGGCCACAAGATAAACCACTGTTCTTCCGCGTCTCATCCGTCGACGGCGAGGGCGGGATGTGGGGTCTGGACGACACGGTGGCATTGTCGAAAGAACTGAAGAACCGGGATATCGACCTCGTTGATTGCTCGTCAGGTGGTATTTCTGGCGATAGCGAAATGCCCATGATCCCCCGCATCGAACAATTCCAAGCAGGGTTTTCCGAACGCGTGCGCCGGGAAGGAAACATCATGACCATTGCGGTGGGTGGCATTACCGAAGCGCAACAGGCGGAAGATATTCTGCAATCGGGGCGGGCTGACCTCGTCGCACTCGCGCGGGAGTTCCTATGGAACGCCGACTGGGCGGCACATGCGGCGAAGACGCTAGGTGCCGCAGACCCTTACGGACAAATGCCGCAGGAATACGCCTATCGCCTGCGCCAACGCGAGAAACAAAAGGAAATGCCTATTAATCAAGGCGGCCCGGTGACCCAAGCTGCCTACACAAAAATATTTGGAGACTAAGGATGCGATACGGATACTACTTGCCAACCCGAGGACCGCTCAGCGAGCCGGGTGCGATCAGCGAGCTGGTCGGGCAAGGCGAGGGCATGGGATTTGCGACCATCGTGATCGCAGATCACATCGTCTCTCCGACCAAAGTAAATTCACCTTATCCCTACACGGTTGACGGTGGATTTCCCGGGCAAGGCGACGCGCTTGAGCAGCTCTCGCTGATGTCCTTCGTCGCGGCCCTGACGACGACCTCTCGCCTTGTCACCAGCGTCATGATCCTACCACACCGCAATCCACTTGCGACGGCAAAAACCCTGGCGACGATCGATGTTCTCTCACAAGGCCGGGTGACGGTTGGTGTCGGTGTCGGTTGGCTGCGCGAAGAGTTCGAGGCGCTCGACGCGGCTGACTTCGATAAGCGAGGGGCTGTCAGCAACGAGTATCTGGAGATATTCAAGAAATGCTGGACTGAAGATCCCGTCTCCTTCGACGGCGAATTCTATTCCTTCAAGGAACTCCGCTGTGTGCCACATCCGGTCCAGAACCCGCACCCACCCATCTGGATCGGCGGTCACAGTAAGCCAGCGCTGCGGCGCACCGCCAAGTACGGCGACGGATGGCATCCAGTGGGTGCCACGGCGGCCTCACCTCTGCCGCCGGCGGAGTTCGAGCGATTGCTTGATGAGTTGAAAATTCTGACGGAGGCGGAAGGCCGAAATTTCGACGACCTATTTATCTCGCTGAAAGCGCCTTCCTATGACCCCGGCCTGACCCCGGCAGGCTATGACCGACTGCCCTTTGCGGGAGAAGCGGCGCAGGTCATCGAAGATATCAAGACATACGAAGCCCTTGGCGTCAGGGAGCTTATCTTTGATTTCCGCGCACCGACCCTAGGGGAAACCTTGGATCGAATGGATCATTTCATGACGGAAGTAGCGCCCTCGACGGACTAGGCGGAAGGGACCGACACCACATACCCGGATTTCTCGCCTTGGACCGTGGAGCGCAGCATGTGACGCGGTTCCGCCGGGTCGAAATCGCCGAGCGCCAAATGCATGGCCGTGCGGTTGTCCCAGCAGACGAGATCGCCGACCCGCCATTGGTGGCGATAGACGTTCTCTGGCCGGGTTGCATGATCACAAAGATAGCGGATGATCGGCGCGCTTTCCGCCGCACTCATCCCGTCGAAATGCGATGTCCGTTCACTCACATAAAGCGCCTTCACGCCGCTTTCGTTGTGGATGCGCACGCAGGGATGGGCAATCGGTGGATTGATCGCGTTCAATTCATCTAGGTTTCCCGAGCTGCGGTCCTTGGCGCCCGCCACCATATTGAAATCGTAGACCGATTGCAGATCGCCTACGATATCCTTCATCTTATCGGACAACTCGTCATAGGCGCGCGCCATATTGCAGAACATGGTGTCGCCACCGACGGACGGCTTTTGCGTGCAATACAACATCGAAGAATTCGCCGGACAATTGGTGTAGGCGTAATCGGAATGCCAATTCCGGCCTGCCGTTCGCGTGGGTGACGGTTTTCCGTTCTTCGGGATATTGGTGACCTCGAGAAGTTCGGGATAACCTTCTAATGAATCGTTCGGTGTGGCGGCATGATCGTCGAGCTCACCAAACCGGCGCGAAAACGCCAAATGCTCATCCGGCGTCCAATCGATATCGCGAAAGACGATAATATGGTGCGCATGCCAAGCCTTTCGAATTGCATCAATCTCCGCATCGGAGGGAGCTTTTGCGATGTCGATGCCACGAATTTCCGCACCTAGTGCGTTTCCCAATCGAATAATTTTCATGACTAACCGACCTCCTGACGCAAACGGTCGTGAATGGCCCGCAGAGCATCGAGCATCGCGTCGACGCTGCGTGAGCCGGATTGAAAGATTGCCGTCGCGTTTACTGCGACTCCATCGAAGCCCATCTCCTTAAGTTCCACCACTCGGGCCGCCACACGGGCCGGCTCCGCATAGAATGTCTTGCCCGCCGTATCTCCGGCACGGGGCGGCGGCGCAATCATGCTTTGCCAACCGATCGTATTTGGATCGCGGCCCGCACTGGCAGCCGCCTCCCGGATCACGTCCATGGCGCGCTTGGCGAAATCCGCATCGCTCACCTGGCTCGCCAACCAGCCATCGCCGTACTTGCCGACACGACGGAACGCGGGCGGCGTATTGCCGCCGACCCAGATCGGCAAGTCCCCGCCTTGGGGCGGTTTCGGCTCCATCGCCATAGCTTCGGTCGGATAGTGCTCGCTCTCAAACTCGATCCGCTCTTCCCGCCAATAGGCCCGCAACAGCTCCATGGCTTCATCCATGCGCCGCCCCCGCGTCTTGAAACTTTCGCCAAGTGCTTCGTATTCGGATTCTTGCCAACCGATTCCGACGCCCAACCGCACCCGGCCGTCCGATAGCGTATCGAGGGAGCTAACCTGTTTCGCCACTAAAGCCGGTTGGCGTTGCGGCAGAATCAATACCTCGGTGCCGAGACCGATCTTGTCCGTCATTGCCGCCGCGTAGGACAGCATCATAAAGGCCTCGATGATCGGCATCTGTGCCGGATAGATAGATTTGGTCCGGCCTTCGATATCGTAGCCCATCACCACATGATCGTAGACGTCGAGCTGATCGTAGCCGATATCCTCGATCCCCTTAGCAAGTTTACCGACCGCTTTTGGGCCTTCGCGATAGGCGACGCTGGGGAATTCGACGGCGAGTTTCATAGATGGAGTCTCCGAATTTAGCTCAAATCGAAATTCGACGGCTTGTAGGGTTGGCGCAGCGCGCGCTCCACCATTTCCAAATGGTCCTGGCCGTAGAACATATCTCCCTCAATGAAATAGGTCGGCGACCCAAAGACGGAACGCTCGATGGCCTCGACCGTATTGGCTTCGTAGATCGCGGCAACCTCGTTCGATAACGCGGCCGCGAGCAAGGGTGCCGGATCAACATCGGCACTTCGCGCCAAAGTTTGCAGCGTCGACTCATTCGACAGATCTGCATCGTCGCGCCAGTGCCCTTGCAGCATCGCATGCGCAAGAGCATCGACGTTTGCGTCCTGTAGAGACGCGGCAATCAGCATCCCATTCGATAATGTCATATCCGCCCAATGGTGTTCCGGATAGCCATCCATCACAGGTGCCGCGCGGTGTTCGGACCAGCGGTCGATCTCGCGCCGAAAATAATAGGCACGGTGGTTTTGCGGTCGCTCGCGGGTCGGCACCGAGCCAACTCCCGCGATACCGCGTGTGAGCTCGTAAGGTTTGTGGACAATGGTTCGCCCCGCAGCTTCGGCGATTTCCATAAACCGAGCCGAACCCAAATATGCGAAAGCGGAATGGGCGGAATAGAAATATTCAATCTCAGGCATCGATGTTTCCTCTAAGCTCTGCGGCCAAGTCTTTTATTCACACTCTCGGGACCTATCGTCTTAGCAGTCCCAAGATCGCCCCCATTGTGGAGAAAGCCATGCAAAACCGGCAAGTCATCTTCGTCAAGCGCCCCGTCGGCGAGGTCACGTCCAATTGTTTCGATCTGCGCGACGCCGAAACACCGGAGCCGGCCGATGGAGAAGTTCTGATCCGCAATATTTACCTCTCCTGCGATCCCTATATGCGGAGCCAAATGGATGAAAACAACGGATACGCGCGGGGTGCATTTGGCCTCGGGAATGTCATGCCCGCCCGCGTCGTAGGCCAAGTCGTACAGTCCCGTCGTGCGGGCTTTGCCGAAGGAGATTTCGTTTGGGGGTTCTTCGCATGGGAACTTTATACCTGTCATCCAGCGGGAGCTGAATTGTGGCATGTCGACCCCGCCCACGGCCCGATTTCGCACGGTATTTCCGTACTCGGCATGCCGGGTCTGACCGCCTATGCCGGCATGATGAATATCGGCAAGGTACAGCCGGGCGAAACCGTATTCGTCTCAGCCG
>JAPKDN010000234.1 GCA_028822575.1 Alphaproteobacteria bacterium
TCTATATTTCTACAAGATTGAAAGAGGCTCTTGCTGACCTTCTGGCAATCAGCAGTCCCATCGGCACAATCCTCAAAACAAAGTCAGGCAAATCATTCTCTGCTGCTGCTATGACCAACTGGTTCTGGCTTCTATACAAAGATTTAGGCTTTGAGGGATGGAGCAGTCACAGCGGTCGTAGAACGGCTATTACTAAGTGGGCGAGAACCATAAGTCAGCACGGTGGTTCTATGCGTGATGTCCAAGCCCTTGCTCGGCATTCTTCGTTACAGCAAACTCAAAAATATATTGAGGTCTCGCCTGATGCGATGAGGAAGGTGGTTGGCTGATGGTCATATGCACGCTGGTTGCATGTGATACCGATCCGAAGCACACTTTTCAGGTTGGGAGGTCCTCATATGGAGAGTCCCGGTTAATTAGGCGATCCTTACGTTAAAATAAGAGAGAAAAAATATGATAGATTGTATGCTTAAGGTATGTGTCTTGGCTGGTATTCTGATAATCGGTTTGGTTTCAATAAACGCCCCAGTCAAGGCTGACGATTCTGTACAAAATAGTATCATTGAGCAATGTATGGACGGGACCTCCGATAGCAATGACGTATTCCATGTGCGCGATTGGCTGGGGCTAGGATGTATGATCAGAGACGGGAACGCGCCAGTTGGGTCCTACCCAAATAAAACTTCGACGTAAGAGCCCAAATGCACCGATTGGAAACGCGACGGATAACTGCCCTCGCACCCCATCTCCACGGCCTCGTACTTCAACCCCGGACCGGCCGGGTTCGGGTCGCCATGAATGATCCGCACCACATCCACCGCATAGGGTTTGTCGAGCGTGCTGGAGATTTTGAAGGCGATGGTCCCGCCAGTCGGTGCCGAAATGCGATCAGTGTATCCGGTCAGGGGCAGCATAATTTCTCTCCAGGGTGCTTGGAGTGGCGGGACAAGAGCTTTAGCATCCCCCCAACATTTAGAGGAGCCAAGACGATCATGCAGGACAGCGGACCGAATTTCCAGCCGCACGGGGTGACTTGATGCTGTGGGTTGGCATTGATACCGGCGGCACCTTCACTGATTTGGTGGCCTACGATTCCGAGAGCGGCAATCTCACCTCGCTGAAGACGCCGTCGACACCGGATGATCATGCACGCGGTGTGATCGCGGCGGTGGAGGCGACCGGGTTTGATCTCGGCCGGATTACCGGCTTCTCGCACGGCACCACCGTCGCCACCAACACCGCCCTGGAATACAAGGGCGCGAAGCTCGGGGTGATCACCACGCACGGGCATCGCGATGTGCTGGTGATCGGGCGCGGCAACCGCACGCAATTATATGACATCACCGCCGTCCGCCCGGCCGGCATTGTCGAGCGCCATCATGTGATGGAGGTCGAGGAGCGCTGTACCGTTGATGGCGAGGTGCTCAAGCCGTTGGACGAGGCCCAGGTTGAGGCCGCTTGTACGGCGATGCTGAAAGAAGGCATCGAGGCGGTGGCGGTGTGTTTCCTGCACGCCTACGCCAACCCGGAGCACGAGCGCCGCGCCGCCGAGATCGCGCGCCGGATGATGCCGGACGCTCATGTCTGTGCCAGCCATGAAATCCTGCCGGAGTATCGCGAGTTCGAGCGTTTCTCCACCACTGCCCTGAACGCCTATGTAGCCCCACGCACCGGGGCCTATCTGAACCGCCTAGCAGACCAGCTGACAGCTTCCGGCCTGAAGACGCCGGTACGGGTGATGGCCTCGAACGGCGGCACCTGGCCGGCGGCCCGCATGGCCGAACGCCCGGCGAACGCGCTGTTGTCCGGCCCCGCCGGCGGCGTGATCGCGGCCACCGCCCTCTCCCAAGAGCTCGGTATCAAAGACATCATCACTTACGACATGGGCGGGACCAGCACCGACGCCTGCATGATCCGTGACGGCCAGTACGGCATGAACCCGGAAGGCATGGTCGGCTGGTATCCGAACCGGGTACCGCAGATCGACATCAACACCGTCGGCGCCGGCGGGGGCAGCATCGCCTATCTGGAAGCCGGCGATTTCCTCAATGTCGGTCCCCGTTCGGCGGGCGCCGAGCCTGGCCCAGCCTGTTATGGCAAGGGCGGTACCGAGCCTACCGTGACCGACGCCAACGTGGTGCTGGGCCGGTTCCAGCCAACCGACGCGCTGGGCGGTGCCATCCATATCGATCAGGCAGCAGCACGGACGGCCGTCATGTCGGTCGCCGACCAGCTCGGCCTGTCCGCCGAAGCCATGGCGGAAGGTATCATCAGATTGGCGGTGATTCGCATGACCGCGTCGGTGAAGGAAATCTCAGTCATGCGCGGCATCGATCCGCGCGACTTCGCCCTGGTGGCGTTCGGCGGCGCCGGTCCGATGCATGGCGCTTTCCTAGCCGAAGAACTGGGCATGACCCGTGTGGTGATCCCACCGCTGCCCGGCAATTTCTCCGCCTTCGGGCTACTGGTCGCGGATACGCGGCACGACGTTGCCCGCACCGAGATCCTGTCACTGGAGAATACCAACTTGGATGAGGTTCGCGGCGCGCTGGCGCCCCTGGTCAAAGAAGCCCGTGCCCGGCTTGCGGCCGACGGGTTCGACGGTGACACCGCCCGTATCGAGACCAGCCTGGACATGCGCTATGTCGGTCAGGCCTTCGAGCTGAACATCCCGCTGCCCGAAGATGCGACCGGCATCGATGAGCTGCTGGAAGCCTTCCATCAGACCTATGAAGAGCGCTATTCCCACCGTGATCGCGGGTTGGCCGAGGTGGTCGCCTTCCGGGTGGCCGGGTTCGGTGCGGTCGACCAGCCCCCGCTGCCGTCGGTCGACGGCGGCGGCGATCTGACCAGTGCGCGGCGAGGCATCCGTGCCGTGGTGTTCGATGGTAAGGCCCAGGACACAGCGGTTTATTGGCGCGACGACCTGCCTTTAGATACCGCCTTCGACGGCCCGGCGATCATTGAAGAATCCGGCTCCACCACCGTCATTCCACCCGGCTTCAAAATCCGCATGGACCGAACCGGCAGTCTTATTCTGGATCGGGAGGCAAGCGCATGAGCGAGATCGATCCCATTACCCTGGAGATCATGACCGAGGGGCTGATTTCCGTGGTTCGCGAGATGCGGGCCACCGTGTTCCGCACCGCGCGTTCGGTTGCGATTTATGAGGCGCGCGACTTTTCCTGCGGCCTGTTCGACGCCACCGGCCAGGTGGTCGCCCAGTCCGAGGACATTGGCAGCCACGTGGTGCCCTTGCCTTGGTCGGTCGAGCAATCGCTGAAAGAGATCGGCCACGATCTGTCGCCCGGCGACGCCATCCTGATGAACGACCCCTATCGCGGCGGCACCCATTTGAACGATGTCACCATCATCTATCCGGTGTTCCACGAGGGTAAGTTGGTGTTCTTCCCCGCCGTGCGCGAGCATTGGGCCGATGTTGGCGGATCAGTGCCCGGATCGATGTCCGGCACGGCTACCGAGATCTATCAGGAAGGCATCCGCATCCCACCGCTGAAGATCATGGAAGGCGGCAAAATTAACAACGCCGTCATGGAACTCCTGCTGTCCAACATGCGCGTGCGCGATGAACGGTTGGGCGACTTCAATTCCGGCATGGCCGCCTGCAAGACGGCGGAGCGCAGGTTGGGAGAGCTGATCGGCCGCTACGGCATCACTCCGCTGCTGGACAGTGTGGAGCTGAACCTGCAGCGCTCGGAAGCCCGGATGCGCGAGAAGATCTCCTCCCTGCCGGACGGCGAGGTCTATTACGAGGATTATCTCGAGACCTTCGGCCCGGACGGGCTGGAGCCGCTGTTACTGCCGCTCAAGCTGACCATCAAGGGCGATGAGTTGACCGCCGACTTCACCGGCGTGTCGCCCCAGGTAGCAGCCCCGGTGAACTCTACGTTGGCGGTAACCGCCGCGTCGGTCTTCATCACGCTGAAATCAGCACTTGATCCAAAACATGCGCTGAACCATGGCTCGTTCCGGCCGGTCACGGTGGTGGCGCCTGAGGGCACCATCGTCAATGTCACTCACCCGGCCCCGGCCGGCAGCCATGGTGAGATCCGCAAGCGGGTGATCGCCTGTATGCTGGGGGCCTTAAGCCAGATCTGTCCGGAGCTGGTCTCCGCCGACATCCACCGCACCTCGTTCCACAATCTGATCGGCGGCATCGATCCGAAATCCGGGCGGGAATACGTGCATTATGAATGGTCGGCCGGCGGCAATGGCGGCTTCGAAGGCGCTGACGGGCCGAGCGTCATGGCTGCGATCGACTGGGGCGATCTGAGCACCGCCCAGCCGAGCGAAGTGCTGGAAAGCCGCTTTCCGCTGCGCATCGAATGGACCCGCCAAGGCATTGATTCCGGCGGTGCCGGCTACAATCGCGGCGGTCTCGGCATGCGGCGCGAGATCACCCTCACCCGAGGCACGGCAGCCTACTCGTTGCTCTCTGATGGTGCGGTGATGCCGCCTTTCGGGATCTTAACCGGGCAATCCGGGGCGACGGTGGAATCCTTCATAATCCGGGATGGCAAACGCATCGACTTCGCCACCCCCGGCAAGGTCGGCGGCTTCCCGATGCAGCAGGGCGATCGGTTGATCCTGCAATCCGCCGGTGGCGGGGGCTATGGCGATCCGCTGGACCGGGAAATCGACCGGGTAGCGGAGGATCTGCGCGCCGGGCTGATCTCAACTGGCGTCGCCGAGACGCTGTATGGCGTGGTGCTGGGCGATCAGGGTGCTATCGACGCGGAAGCCACGGTAAAGCGCCGGGTGGACCAGCGATCGAACCGCCCCACCATGACCGCGACCGCCACCAACGCCGACTGCTATGCCCCCGTGGGTCCCAGTCGTAAGCGGATTTGCCGCCTGCACCCGTCCGACGCCGATTGGCTGGGCCAGGCAAACGGCGACCGAGTCGAGATGTTAGGCCTGAGCGGCACGCCGTTGCGGGCCTGGGTTCAGCTCGATGAGGCGGTCGAGCGTGGTCAACTGCCACTCGACCCGTTGGGCTTGGGTGTGCTGGGTGCCAGTGAAGGCGATGCCGTCATAATGCGCCCGCTGTTGATCCCCGTGGTCACCTAATCCGGGCCGGTTGCACGCCGGCCTTGATTCCGTCTGCGTTCAGGACGATCTTGCGGACCAATCGGCAACCTGCTTGGGGCGAGTGATACATGAACGACGGCTATTTCGAGACGTGGCGCGCGGTTCAATCCGGGCGGATTAGGCGATAAGGTAGAGGTCATTGGTCCCTTGATTGATCTCAGCCGGCTGATTGAGAGCATCCAGGTTAGATCGCAGATCGCCTCGAAATATCGTGGGACGAGTTTTACGGAGCTCTCATTAGCTTCAAAGAGCGAGAGAAGCATTGCCGTGTTCCTCAAGCCTACAACAAAGACGGGTTAAATCTTGGGCTCTGGGTCAATAGACAACGCAGCACACGTGACAAACTATCGCCAGAACGTATCAAACGTTTAGAAGAGCTTGGCTTCGTTTGGGACGCTCGCATAGCGCTATAACCGTCTCTTAACGGTCGCTCAAATCTTTTACCCAGTCTCCATTTCACACC
>JAPKDN010000235.1 GCA_028822575.1 Alphaproteobacteria bacterium
CGGGCTCTCTCTCGATGGGCGGTGCGCTGGGCGCGATCAGCGTGGTGACTAAGCATGAATTGGTGCTGGCGATCATTGGCGGTCTTTTCGTGCTCGAGACCGTTTCGGTCATCGTCCAGGTGTTCTCGTTCAAGCTCACCGGCAAGCGCGTGTTTCGTATGGCCCCACTGCATCATCACTTCGAACAGAAGGGTTGGGCCGAGCCCACGATTGTCATCCGCTTCTGGATTATCGCCGTCATTCTGGCGTTGATTGGTCTCTCAACCCTGAAGTTGAGGTGATAGCATGATCCGGGCGCACACCTTCCAGGGCCAAACAGTGGCGGTGATGGGGTTGGCGCGGTCCGGTCTTGCCTCGGTTCGCTCCCTGTTAGCTGGTGGCGCCCGAGTGTTGGCCTGGGATGACAGCGCGATCTGTTGCGAAGAGGCGGTAAGCCTTGGCGCCGAAAGCACGGATCTGGGCAAAACGAATTTTTCCGGCATAACGGCGATGGTTCTGAGCCCGGGTATTCCGCACACCCATCCGGCCCCGCACCCCGTCGTCGATCGCGCGCGCGCGGCTGGCGTTCCGATTATTGGCGACATTGAGTTGTTGCTGCGCGCCTGTCCAGACGCTCGGGTGATCGGCATAACGGGCACCAACGGAAAGTCAACCACTACCGCGCTGATTGGCCACATTTTGACTGCCGCTGGCCTGCCAGTGGAAGTGGGTGGAAATATCGGTCGCTCGGCTTTGGAGTTCGAGCCGATGGGGGCCGAGGGCATTTTTGTTCTTGAGCTCAGTTCCTATCAGCTTCAGTTGGTTCCCTCGCTTGCCTGTGACCGCGCAGTGTTGCTGAATATTTCACCGGATCATCTTGAGCGCCACGGAGACCTTGCGGGATACATCGCGGCCAAGCAGAGGACCTTCGATGGTATGCCCGACAACGGTGTCGTTGTAATCGGAGACGATGACGCGGAAACTAGAACGTTGGCTGGGCGGCTCGCCACGCACACCGTTACCCGGATTTCTGGCCTGGGAATGCCGACGGAGGGTGTCGGTATGGAAGGGCAGTCGGTCGTCGCGATGGTCGCGGGCCGGCGCAAGGTTATTGGAACCTTGTCGACGGCGCGCGCGCTACCCGGTAGCCATAATGCCCAGAACGCTTGCGCGGCGACGGCGGTTGCCCTGTCGCTTGGGGTTTCTGGCGATGTCATTCGCGCCGCGTTGTTGGATTTCGCTGGCCTGCCGCATCGTCAAGAAATGGTTGGAGCCGCCGATGGCATCACCTATGTCAACGATTCCAAGGCCACGAATGCGGACGCCGCAGCCCGCGCACTGTCTTGTTATGACCCGATTTATTGGATCGTTGGTGGGGTCAGTAAGCAAGGTGGCATCGAGCCCTTAGCCCCTTATTTTCCAAGAGTTCGGCGGGCTTTTTTGATCGGTGAATCTACCGAGGAATTCGCCGCGACCCTGGAAGGTCGGGTCCCGTATTCAGCATGCGATACGCTCGATCGGGCCCTCGATGCGGCGGCCGTTCTGGCACTTTCTGAGGGGCGTGGCGGCGCGACTATTCTGCTTTCCCCGGCCTCGGCCTCCTTTGATCAGTTTTCGAGCTATGAAGTGCGTGGTGACTGTTTCCGAGACATGGTTTGCGAGCTTCTGGGCAACGGTCGGCCGTGTCAACGGAGGGCGTCATGAGTTCGGTCGCCCGCACCGATACCAGCCTGATGGGCAACTGGTGGTGGACAGTCGATCGGTGGTCATTTGGCTCGCTGGTATTGCTGGTTTTGTTTGGGGCGTTGATGGTTTTCGCTGCTAGCCCAGCGGTGGCCTTGCGGCTTGATCTTGGCAGCTATCACTTCGTGCAACGTCAATTGATGCTACTGCCCGTCGCGTTGGTTTTCCTGGTCGTGTTGTCGCTTCCCAGTCCCTCGAACATTCGCCGGCTGGCCTGTCTTGGTTTCGTTGGATGTGTCGTGCTGATGATCCTGACGTTGATCTTTGGCGCCGAGATAAAGGGCGCGCGTCGGTGGTTGTCGGTCGCCGGGTTTTCCCTGCAGGCGTCGGAGTTCCTCAAACCCTGTTTCGCGGTGGTTGCGGCCTGGATGTTCGCCGAATGGCGTCGCACGCCCGAGTTTCCCGGCCATTGGATTGCGATGGGCCTTTATGTGTTGGTGGTCGGGTTGCTGCTTCTTCAGCCTGATCTTGGGCAAGCCGTGATTGTGTCGGCTGTTTGGTTCGGCCAATTCTTTCTGGCAGGGCTGCCGATAGTGCTTGTCATCTCGCTATTTGGCCTCGGCGTGGTCGGTTTGGTTGGCGCCTATTTCATTTTCCCCCATGTTAGCGACCGGGTGGACCGGTTTCTCAATCCGGCCAGCAGCGACACCTACCAGGTCGACCGCTCGCTCGAAGCCTTCGCCAATGGTGGTTTGGTGGGCACCGGCCCGGGTGAAGGCAAGATCAAGGGGGTGCTGCCGGACGCGCATGCCGATTTCGTGTTCGCCGTGGCGGGCGAGGAGTTTGGCGCCCTGGTCTGCCTCGCCTTGATCGCGGTCTTTAGTTTTCTGGTTCTACGTGGGTTCTTGCGGCTTATCTCTGAAACGGATCTGTTCATCCTGATCGCTGCCGCCGGGTTGCTCGCGCAACTCGGATTGCAATCCTTCGTACACATGGCCTCGTCGCTCCAATTAATTCCGGCCAAGGGCATGACTTTGCCGTTCATCAGCTATGGCGGCTCGTCGTTGCTCGCGCTCTCGATTGGCATGGGCATGATGCTTGGCCTTACCCGCCGGCGTCCGGGACGGGGGAGATTGGTATGACGGCTCGTCGCATCGCGCTCGCCGCTGGTGGAACCGGAGGGCACGTCTTCCCGGCTCTCAGTCTCGCCAAGACGTTGACCGCGCGCGGGCACCAGGTGCTTGTGCTCACTGACAAGCGTGGTAGCGCCTTTGATACCGAAGGCGCGGCCTGGAAAATTGAACGGATCTGCGCGTCGAGCCCGAGCAAAACTGGATTGCTGGCCAAGCTTGGCGCCATCGCGCTACTTGGACTCGGTGCCCTCGACGCGCTCCGCGCCCTCAATAAATTCCAGGCTGATGCCGTAGTGGGATTTGGCGGATATCCGTCCGTCCCCGCGGTCTTCGCCGGGTCATGGTTGAACAAACCAGCTATCCTGCACGAGCAGAACGCCGTGTTGGGTCGCGCTAATAGATGGTTGCTGGCCCGGGCGACCGTTGTCGCGACATCCTTTCACGCGACACTCGGCGCCGATGGTCGCAATCAACCGGTTGAGCGGACCGGCAACCCGGTTCGCGCCGCGATCCTTGCTCATCGCACGACGCATTTCCTGCCGCCTGTTAGCGATGATGTGATCCGGTTGTTTATCTTTGGTGGCAGTCTTGGCGCTCAGGTTTTCTCTGATTTGGTGCCGGCGGCGCTGGCTCTAATGCCGGCTGAGCTTCGCTCCCGCCTCGCGCTTACCCAGCAATGCCGGCCCGAGGATTTAGAACGGGTCGAGCGCGTCTTCGCAGAAATGGGGGTTCGGGCGGAAATCCGATCCTTCTTCGATGATATTCCGGACCGTTTGGCGGCGGCGCATCTTGTGATCGCCCGTGCCGGCGCGTCGACGGTATGTGAGCTCGCGGTGATTGGGCGGCCATCGATCCTGGTGCCCTATCCTCATGCCATGGATGACCATCAAACCAGGAACGCGGAGGCGATGGAATCGGCTGGTGGTGGCTGGATGATGCCGGAGAGCACGCTGAGCGCCGAGGCGCTCGCAGCACGGCTCGAGGCGCTGTTCGCGGACCCGGCGGCCCTGAACAAGGCCGCGTCGGCGGCGCATGGTTTTGGCGTTCCAGACGCAGTCGACCGCCTGGCGGATTTGGTAACACGCGCCGCGTTGGTCCGCAGAGGCGAGCGCCTCGGAACCGCTAGAGACAGTCAAACCAACGCAAGCTCGCACCTTGTCGAGTGGAAGGCACTGGCATGAGACAGCTTCCGTTGACCATCGGCACCTTGCATTTCGTCGGCATTGGCGGCATCGGCATGAGCGGTATCGCCGAGGTCCTGCACAATCTGGGCTATCAGGTTCAAGGTAGTGACCTGGCCGAGAACCCCAATGTGCGGCGGTTGATGAATCTTGGCATCAAGGTCTTTGTTGGCCAGGTCGCCGAGAATGTCGCGGACGCGTCGATAATCGTCGTCTCGACCGCGATCAAGTCAGATAATCCTGAATTGCTGGCGGCGCGAGAGCGGTTGCTGCCGGTCGTCCACAGGGCTGAGATGCTGGGTGAGCTAATGCGCTTGAAATGGTCGATTGCTTGCGCCGGTACCCATGGCAAGACCACCACTACCTCGCTGGTCGCGGCGATGTTGGACGCGGCGGATCTTGACCCAACAGTGATTAATGGGGGGATCATCAATTCCTACGGCACCAACGCCCGGATTGGTGACGGAGAATGGATGGTGGTAGAGGCGGACGAGTCCGATGGTAGTTTTAATCGGCTGCCCGCGACCATTGCTGTCGTAACTAATATCGATCCTGAGCATCTGGATTTTCACAAAACCTTTGAGAACTTGCAGGAGGCGTTCCGAGCCTTTGTCGCGAATATTCCATTCTACGGATTCGCGATCATGTGTATCGACCACCCAACGGTTCAGGCGTTGATACCTAAGGTTTCGGACCGGCGGATCGTAACCTATGGGATGTCACCGCAAGCTGATGTCCGCGGCTCCGAGGTGTCGATTACGGCGACCGGGTCCCGCTTTACCGTCAGCCTGAAGGGCCGGGCTAGAGAGACCGAGATGCAGATCCATGATCTGGATCTGCCGATGTACGGCGCCCATAACGTGCTGAACGCCCTGGCGGCGGTGGCGGTGGCGCATGAGATGGGTATGCCAGAGGACGTAATTCGCGCCGGGTTGGCGAACTTCCAAGGTGTCAAGAGGCGCTTCACTAAGACCGGCGAGTCCCACGGAATCACAGTGATCGACGATTACGGTCATCATCCGGTCGAGATCACGGCGGTGTTGAGTGCCGCGCGCTCCGCCTGTCCAGAGGGACGTATCACGGCGGTGGTTCAGCCACATCGCTATTCCCGGCTCGCAGATCTGTTCGAGGATTTTTGTGGTTGTTTCAATGACGCTGATCACGTGATCGTCGCCGATGTGTATGCTGCGGGCGAAGATCCGATCGAGGGCGCTAACCGGGATGGTCTGGTCGCTGGACTGAGGGCGCGTGGACATCGGCACGTTTTCGCTTTGAATGATCCGGTGGAACTCGCGGCCCGGGTGGCCGATATCGCGACTGCAAAGGATTTCGTGGTCTGTCTCGGTGCTGGAAACATCACGAACTGGGCCCAAGTCCTGCCGGGTGAGTTGGATCATATTCTCGACGCAACACGGCCCGTGGCGTTACCTGTTGCCGCCGCTGCGGCCCCATTGAATCAGAACCAACCGACGGTGGCACCATCGGCGCCCTTGGCGATCGATCCGTCGGAAGTCATCCGATGATGGCCGCCCAGCAAATCGGCCGAACCACCTCCGATCGATTGGTCGACCGGTTGCCGG
>JAPKDN010000236.1 GCA_028822575.1 Alphaproteobacteria bacterium
CTGATTGACGCCAAGATCGCTGAACATGGTGGTCGCATCGTCAAGACCAGGGTCGACGGGATACGCTAGAGTTCACCTCCATCGTTGATGTCATTTCGTGCGCCGAAGAGGTGCAGAGAGAAATTGCCGCCCACAACGCGGAGATACAGGAAGACAAGCGCGTCATCTTCCGCATTGGCGCTACCCTCGACGACGTCATCATCAAGGCCACAGACGTTCTCGATGACGGTATCAATCGATAATCTTGAGGTAGGTGAAGTTTGTCTACCAAGCCGCGTTCGGCGCGGGTGTCTCGGCCGTAATGGATCTTGCGCACATAAAGGCTGGCTTCGCCAACAATAGGATCGAAACGATGAAGTCCACCTCTTGGGTCAGCAGGGACTATTACATCTTTGACACCTACAGGACACAAGACCGCAGGAATTAATCGTTTACCATCGTTTTTGTCACCAAACCAGTTAATGAGAATATTCAGACCGTTCGCGGCTCGGCCAAGGGTTCCGATCACCCGTCAATGAAGTTATCATTTGATCGACCAAGGCGGAGTGAACATCCAACGGGAAAAGGTCGAACCAATGAACGCGAACACCATCGAACGTCGCGTTGTTGAGCTCCGCTCCGATTTCCTGGCGCGTCCAACTCCAGAAATGGTCGAGGCGATGGCGCGCGCCGCCGAAATTCCTGGTGGGTTCGGCTTGCGCGAAGATCCGACGGTCTCGCGCTTGGAGGCGCTGGCGGCCGAGATCCTAGAAAAGCAAGACGCACTTTTCGTCCCTACCTGTATGATGGCCAATCAGATCTCGGTACATCTACGATGTCGGCAAGGCGAGATATTTCTGACCGAGGCGGACGCCCATGTCGTGACCTCGGAATCGGCGGCCGCATCGGCGTTGAGCGGAGCCATGCCTCGCTTGCTGCCAGCGGTAAATGGCGCGCTGGATCTCGAAGCCCTCGTCGCGGCGCTCGGGCCGGTCGACGCCCAGCGGGCCCGCCCCGCGATGGTTTTGCAGGAAAACACCCATGTCAGGTCAGGTGGCCGGGTGATTCCGCTAGACCATATGCGAAGGGTTTACGACGATGCCCGCGCTCGCGGCGTGCCGGTCCATTTGGATGGCGCGCGGATCTTCAATGCCGCTACCACGATAGGGTGTCCGGCTAGCGACCTCGCGGCCCAGGCCGACACTGTATCGTTCAATCTCAACAAGGGCCTGTGCGCACCGGTTGGCGCGATTTTAGCGGGGCCTCGAGAGGTTATTGTCGAGGCGGAGCGGGTGCGTCAGATGTTTGGTGGCGGTTGGCGTCCGGCGGGCATCCCCGCCGCCGCTGGCATTGTCGCGTTGGAGACAATGATTGAACGACTAGGCGAGGATCATGCGCGAGCCCGTCAACTGGCGCGGGGTTTAGCCCGCCAGGATGGCGTCTTTGTCGACGTAGCGGCGACGCAAACTAATATCGTGCTCGTCCGTCCTATCAACATAAGCCCGATAACTCTTGCCGATGCGCTTGGCAAGCGGGGCGTTCTTGTTTTACCATTTGGCCAGTACGTCCGGCTTGTCACCCATCGCGAGATTAACATGCCCGCCGTCGAGGCCACTCTCGAAGCTTTTTGCGCCGTTCTCGCGGGAGAAGACCATGGCTTATAGGCTCGGAGTTGATATCGGCGGCACTTTTACCGATTTCGCGTTGGTGGACGACGAAACCGGCGCTCTGTCGATCCACAAACAGCTGACCACCCCGCGAGCACCTTCCGAGAGTGTGCTAACCGGGCTCGCGGTATTATTGGAGCGTACCGGCGTGCCGGTCGCCGACATCACCGCCATCGCCCACGGCACGACGCTTGTCACCAACGCGGTGGTGGAACGACAAGGCGCGGTAACCGGCATGCTGGTCACCAAGGGCTACCGCGACAGTCTTGATATCGCCATGGAGCGCCGGTTCGATCTTTTCGACCTACGCCTTGAATTCGCCGATCCCGTGGTGCCGCGCGCGCTTCGGGCTGAAATAGACGAACGGTTGATTTTCGATGGCACGGTGGGAACGGCGCTCGACGAGGCCGAAGTTGAGGCTGCGGCCGTTCGGTTGGTCGAGGAGCACGGGATCGAGGCGCTTGCGGTTTGCTTTGTGCACTCCTATGCCAACCCGAGCCACGAGGAGCGTGCCCGCGATGTCGTCACCGCGCGTTTCCCGGAGCTTCGCGTCACCACCTCCTCGGAAGTCCTGCCGTTCATGCGCGAGTACGAGCGATGGTCGACGACGACCGTGAACGCCTATGTCCGCCCCCTCACCGATCGTTATCTCCGCGATTTGGAAATCGGCCTCGCCGGCATGGGATTCGCCGGACGCCTTCTGGTCATGACCGCGTCCGGTGGCATGGTGACGCCTGAAATCGCTCGACGGTTCCCGGTACGGCTTATCGAGTCCGGGCCGGCCGCCGGCGCGTTGATGGCGGCGTTTCTTGGCGATCGCCTGGGGGAACCCAATCTGCTGTCCTTCGACATGGGCGGCACGACGGCCAAGGGCGCGTTGATCCGCGATGGCCGGCCTTTGCGCCGCTATGAGTTCGAGGTGGCGCGCGAATATGAATTCAAACAGGGCAGCGGCCTGCCGCTTCGAATTCCGGTGATCGACATGATAGAGATCGGCGCCGGTGGCGGCTCGATCGCCGCTATTGATGACCGCGATCTAATGGCGGTGGGGCCACGCAGCGCCGGCGCTGATCCGGGCCCGGCTTGCTATGGCCAAGGCGGCACCCAGGCGACCTTGACCGACGCTAATCTGGCGCTTGGCTATCTGGTGCCAGATGCGTTCCTGGGGGGTCGGATGGCGCTGGATCAACCCGCCGCCGAGGGCGTGATTGGCGCCACCATCGCGAAGACCCTCGGCGTTGAGGTTACCCGCGCCGCCTGGGGTATCCACGAGGTGATTAATGAGGATGTCGCGCGCGCGTTTCGGGTGCACGCGTCCGAGATCGGCTTTGACTATCGTCGCTGCGCGATGATCGCGTTCGGCGGGTCGGGGCCGGCGCATGCGATCCGGGTCGCGCGCAAGCTGCGCATTCCAAAAGTGATATTTCCGGTCGGCGCCGGGGTGATGTCGGCGATTGGCTTACTGACCACGCCGATCTCCTACGCGACGCTACGATCGGGGCGGACCCTGCTCGACGCGTTGGACGAGGCGGGTCTTGAAGCGGGTTTCGCACCAGTGGAACGCCAGGCGCTCGAGCTGCTGGTAGAGGCCGGGGTTTCCGAGAACGAGATCACCATGGAGCGCCGTTTGGACATGCGTTTTCACGGCCAGGGCCATGAAGTCGAAGTGGCGTTGCCGGAAGATTTTGACCTTGCGGATCTGCCCGAATTGTTCCGCCAGACCTATGCCCAAGTTTTCGCCGCCACGCCTCTGGATGCCGCGATAGAAATCGTCAACTGGAAGATCGAGGCGAGCGGCCCGCGACCTGATTTCGCCGATCGATATCGCCCCTTCTCGGGGCCCCGCGCAAGCGAAGCGTCGGCGCGTGTCGTCCAGGCCTATCGCGACGACGAGATGGGCTTCGGTTCCTGGCCGGTGGTCAATCGTTACGCGTTGGACAAGGGCGCGAGTGTCGAGGGACCGGCCCTGATCCAGGAGGACGAGGCGACGACCGTGCTCGGCCCTGGCGAGCGGGTGGAGGTTGATGCTCTCGGCAATCTCGTCGCCATTCTCGTGTCGGCTGGAGACGCACCATGACCACCTTTGATCCCGTCAGTCTGAAGATTCTTTGGGACCGCTTGGTGGCGATCGCCGACGAGTTGGTGTTGTCTCTGGTCCGAACCTCGTTTTCGATGAACGTGCGCGAGGGGTACGACCTGTCCTGCATGATCTTCGATGCCCAGGCCAGGCTGTTGACCCAGGGCAGTTATTCAGTGCCTTCCTTTACCGGCACCGCACCCCGGACGATTGCCCATATGCTGAAAGTGTTTCCCGCTGAAACCCTGCGGCCCGGCGATATCGTCATGACCAACGATCCCTGGATGGGCACGGGGCATCTGTTCGATATCAATGTCATGCGCCCGGTCTTCCAGGGCGACCGGTTGGTCGGCTACACAATGAGCGTGACCCATCTGCCGGATATCGGCGGAAAGGGAATTTCTTCCGATTGCACGGAGATCTATCACGAGGGGTTACGCCTGCCAGTCTGCAAGTTGCGTGACGACGGAGTGATGAACGAACTGCTGCTGGAACTGATCCGCATCAATGTGCGGGTACCGGAACAGACTGTTGGCGACCTGCTCGCCAATGTCGCCTGCAACGAGGTCGGCGGTCGTTCTCTGCTTGAGTTCATGGAGGAATACGGGCTCGACGAGATCGAGAGCCTGTCCGACGCCGTCAACGATCATGCCGAAACCGCGATGCGCGGGCGTATCGCCGAGATTCCGGATGGGACTTACGAAAATTCCATCCAGATCGAGGGTCCCGGCCATCCGATCACGCTCGCCGCCACGGTCAAGATCTCGGGGCCGGATGTGTTTATCGACTTCACTGGAACCGGAGCTCCGGTCCGGGCCTCGATCAATGTGCCGTTTTGCTACACGATCGCCCAGTCGAATTATGTCATCAAATGCCTGACCATCCCGAGCCTCCCGAATAACGAAGGCTCGATGCGGCCGATCACCGTTACCGCGCCGGAGAACTGCGTACTCAACGCGCTGTCGCCCTGGCCGACCGGCGGACGCCATTCGGTCGGCCATTTCGTCGTCCCGCTGTTGATGGGAGCGCTCGCCCCGGCGCTGCCCGACAAAGTTCAAGCCGACGCGGCGATGATGAATATCTTCAGTGTTCAGGGCAGACACCGCGATGGCGGGGATATCACCTCGCTGTTCTTCCTGGCCGGTGGCCTTGGCGCCATGCAAGGTTTGGACGGTCGCGCGGTCACGCCGGCACCGTCGAATATGACGGTGATGCCTACCGAGATCTGGGAAAGCCGTACGTCTATTACCGTCGAAAAGCGCGAAATCCTGGCCGATACCGGCGGCGCCGGCAGATGGCGCGGCGGCCCCGGTCAGGAAGTGGTGTTCCGCAATGACACAGGCCATCTGCTGGAAATTGCGCTCATGGGGCAGCGTACCGAGTTTCCCGCGAAAGGCCTCGCCGGCGGTGGAGAGGGCGCCCTGCGGCACTACGACGTCAATGGGGTGACCGTTGATCCAAAGGCGCGGATAGAGTTACTTCCCGGCGATCGCATCACTATGCGCGAGGCCGGTGGTGGAGGTTATGGTAATCCAACCGAACGTAACCCGAAAGCGGCTTTGGCAGACCTGGCATCGGGATACGTCACCTAATAGTAGTGCATTCGGGCGGACTGGTTCGTGCGATTTTTCAGCGATGGTCTGCCATGAAAACAAGGGCCCCAGGGCTAGCTTCCAGCAATGTTGACCTTTGGGCTAAGAGATATCCCGTTCTCTTACATCGCTTGCTTGAGCTCACAAACCTGGTCCGGCTCAGGCCTGCCGAATTGACGCTTTCCGCTATAAAATGTCTGCTCTCTATTCCCGGCCTGAC
>JAPKDN010000237.1 GCA_028822575.1 Alphaproteobacteria bacterium
GGGGCTAATTGCTGGCTTAGGGGTGCGTTAGTTGTCTTTTTAGCTCCAGCTTTCGCTGGAGCGACGGGTGCTGGTGTGTCGTGTCTTTTCGTGCCCCATTCAGGTATCGAGAAGACCCCTCTCGGGGCGAATGGTTCCTGAGTTTTGACTTCCTGATCGGTCGCGGCTTCAGCCCTTGAACCGCTTGGCCAATTTGTCGGCCTCGCGGGCCAGGATGTTGGCATCGATACCACAGGCCACGAAGGTAAAGTCCTCGTCCAGCCACATCTGTGCCTGATCTGCGTCGGCGGTCAGGATGCCCGAGGCCTTGCCGGTGCTGGCGACCCGGCGACGGCCGTCCTTGATGGCCTGGATCACATCGGGATGGTTGCGGTCCGTGAGGTGCCCGAGCGCCGCGCCGAGATCGGCGGGGCCGATGAACACGCCGTCGATGCCGTCGACCTCCGCGATCGCCTCGATATTATCCAGACCCTCTTGGGTTTCGACCTGTACAAGTAGGCAAATATCGTCAGAAGCCTTGGCGTGATAGTCGCTCATGCGGCCATAGCGATTGGCACGGATGCCGCCGGCGACGCCCCGGGTACCGGCCAACGGATAGCGGGTCGCGGTGACCGCCGCCTGGGCCTCGGCCGGGGTGCTGACCATCGGTACCAGGAGCGAGCGCGCGCCGATATCCAGCAGCTTCTTAAAGATCACCTGGTCATTCCACGGCGGTCGCACGACAGGGGTCGTCACGGTGGACCGGTCCACGGCCATCAGCTGTGGCAGGATCTCGCGCACGTCGCTTGGCGAATGCTCGCAATCCAGAAGCAGCCAGTCGAAATCGCTGTCGGCCAACAGATCGGCGACCATCGGGCTGCCGAAGGTCGACCAGAAGCCGATTTGTTGGCGCTTTTCGGCGAGCGCGCGCTTGAAGAGGTTCGGGCCGATCTCGATCATGTCTGCTCCGTTGGTACTGACGCGCGGCTTGGACTTGGAATGCCTAAGCTACGCTGACGCGGCGTGACTCGTTGATATAACTGCGTTCCTCGCGATAGTCGATGTCGAAAGGAACCGCCTCATGCTTTTCCATTGCCGTCAATTCACCCATGAGGTCGATCCGCGCGAGATGGCGAGTATCCGGCTGGCTAGCGCCGATATCGAAGACACCGATCGTGTCCGTCAAACGAAAGTCAGGCATGTCCGAGAGCCTGTCCAGGCACTCCAGGCGCCCCTCGAAGACCGAGACCACGGCCCCGATAATTTGGCCCTGTTGATCAGCGCCAATGACCGGCAGATAGATCGAGTGGTAGCCTTAGATTTCGCCTTTGTCCAACATCACCCGGCGCCGTTTGTAACCCCCGCAGGTCATTCCGGTGATCGCTGAATAAAAGGCTCTATAGGTCGGTTTATCCTTGGGCTCGTAGTGGTCGAAACAATTGACGACGGTCATGTTTCGCCTCAGCACATCCTTCAATTGATCCGGTCCGATGTCTATGCGTGACGGAACGACCCCACCGGCCGTTTCCTGGGCCTCGGTATAGATCTCGAAAAATCTCTTTATTGGATTCAAATCTGGTCCTCCCCGATGGGGTTTGGTGTCGTTGATGCTAATGGATTTCCGGGTCCGGGGTGGGGGCGTTACCCTCTAGGATGTCGAAATCGCAGCCGGCGTCGGCCTGGGTGATGTGATTGGCGTAAATGGCGCCGAAGCCGCGTTGGAACTTGCGCTCCGGTTGTTGCCACTCAGATTTTCGGCGGGCCAATTCATCCTCCGGCACATCGAGATGCAGACGCCGCGCCTCGATATCAAGCTCGATTATGTCACCGGTTCGCACCAGAGCCAAGGGACCACCGACGAAACTTTCCGGTGCGATATGCAACACGCAGGTCCCATAGCTGGTCCCGCTCATACGGGCATCGGAGATCCGCACCATGTCGCGCACGCCCTGCTTTAGGATCTTCTTGGGGATCGGAAGCATCCCCCATTCCGGCATGCCGGGCCCGCCTTGAGGGCCGGCGTTCTGCAGCACCAGAACCGAGTCCTTGGTGACCTCCAAGGTCTTGTCATCCAAACGCGCGGCCATGTCGTTATAGTCGGAAAACACCACCGCCGGTCCCTTGTGGGAATGCAGTGACGGATCGGCGGCGGTCTGTTTGATGACCGCGCCGCTCGGCGCGAGATTACCGCGCAGCACCGCGAGACCACCCTCGACCGAGAGCGGGTCGGCGCGGCGGTGAATCACATCGGTATCATAGATATCCGCGCCCTCGAGGTTCTCGCCCAAGGTCTTTCCATTGACGGTCATGCAATCGAGATGCAGCAGGTCCTTCAGCTCCGAAAGCATGCCGCGCACGCCGCCGGCATAGAAGAAGTCCTCCATCAGGTATTTGCCAGATGGCCGAATGTTCGCCAGCCAGGGTGTCCGCCGGGAGATTTCGTCGAAGCGTTCCAGGTTGAGCTTGATGCCCAGTCTTCCGGCCATGGCGACGAGATGGACGATGGCGTTGGTCGACCCGCCAAGCGCCATGACACAGGTAATCGCGTTCTCGAAGGCCTTTTCGGTGAAAATATCCGAGGGCTTCAGATCTTCCCAGACCATCTCGACGATCCGCCGACCCGTGCGGGTCGCCATGCGTGAGTGATTGGAGTCGGCGGCGGGAATCGAGCTGACGCCGGGTAGCGTAAGGCCGAGCGCGTCGGCGGTCGACATCATCGTGGCCGCCGTGCCCATGGTCATGCAGGTACCCGGGGAACGGGCGATGCCATCCTCGATTTCTTCCCAATCGCTCTCGGTGATGTTACCGGCGCGCAGCTCGTCCCAGTATTTCCAGCTGTCGCTGCCCGAGCCGAGCGTATTCCCGCGCCAATTCCCGCGCAGCATCGGGCCGGCGGGAACAAACATGGCCGGTAACCCCATGCTGGCGGCGCCCATGAACAGCGCCGGCGTGGTCTTGTCGCAGCCACCCATCAACACCACCCCGTCGCAGGGATACGAGCGCAGCAATTCCTCGGTCTCCATCGCCAACAGGTTGCGATACATCATCGTCGAGGGTTTTTGGAATGGCTCGGACAGTGACATCGCGGGCATCTCGACGGGAAAGCCCCCGGCTTGCCAGACACCGCGTTTGATTTCCTCGGCGCGCTGGCGGAAATGCGTGTGACAGGGGTTGATGTCGGACCAGGTATTGATGATGCCGATGACCGGCTTGCCGGCCCAATCCTCGCGGGCATAGCCCATTTGTTTGGCGCGGGACCGGTGACCGAAGGAACGAAGGTCGTCGACCCCATACCAGAGGTGGCTGCGAAGTTCTTCCGGCTTTTTGCGAGGCATTGGTGTTCTCCCTAGGCAACCGGACGGCGGTGCGGATTGGTTCTTGGTGTCTTTCAACCGAACGGCGGCGTCGATTCGTTCCTGGCATATTTCAACAGGATGGGCGCGCCGGCGCAAACTCAGGTGGTGGGTTTAGCGATATATTTTTCAAGCGTGATTTCGAAGGGCTCGAAACCGAAGGTGCGGTAGGCCGCGATCGCCGGGCCGTTGCGCGCGAGAGAACCGATCGATAGGCGCCAGGCGCCGCTGGCGATCAGATGTTGCTCCATCGCGTAAAGCAGATGTTGGGCGATGTCCTTGCCGCGCCGCTCGGGGTTGACGAAGAGATCCGAGATATAGCCGTGCTCGCGAAATTCCATATATTGCAATTGATCTTCGTCGATGATCATCCAACCGGCGATCATGCCGACCAGTTCTTCCTCGAAAACCGCGACGAGGATTGCGCCACCAAAATTTTTGGCGGCGTCTATCACGCGCTTGTATTGGAAATCGGCGACTTCCATACCGGGACGACGGCTTGGATGCAGGACCCGCTCGTAATCCTGCAAGCGCCGCAACATTTCGATCAGGACTTCGTTGTCGCTTTCATCCGCTGGTCGGACGAAGACCTCGCTCATGCTTCTATCTTGCTCCTAATGCCTTGGTTGCCCTCATGTCTTGCCTCGCCGTCCTTTGGTTTAAGCTCGAGCGAGGTTCTTTTACGATCATTTTACCACCGCCAACGGGCGACGAAAAGAGATCACGGTGGCGTCCATGCATGAAAGATGCCACGCGTTTTTTAACGCCATGCAATCGTTTGTTGCGCGGGGTTAGCGGATGTCATCAGCGTTTCGTTGAATAAGACGCGAGATGTCCCCATATCAACGTAGGTTTAAATCATCCAGCAGAGGGAGCTTGGGGATGACGTTTTCGAGAACAGTAGTTCGCGGGGTGCTCGTCGCCTCGGCTATGGTTGTGGGACTCGTGGGAACGAGTGGAACATTCGCCCTGGCCGGAGATACCAAGGCCGGTGAGAAGGTTTTCAGGAAATGCGCGGCCTGCCATTCGTTGAAAGCGGGAAAAAAGAAGATTGGGCCTTCATTGCATGGATTTTATGGTCAAACGGCCGGAACCTTCGTGGATTCCAAGGGTAATAAGTTCAAACATTCCAAAGATTTGGCAGCCGCCGGTGCCGCTGGCCTTGTATGGGACGCCGAGACTTTCGCTGGCTATATAGCCAAGCCCAAGCCCTATATAGGGGAAATCATCGGCAAGAAAAAAGCCAAAACCAAGATGGCTTTTCCGGGGCTCAAAAAAGCCAAGGACGTTGAAAACCTAATTGCCTATCTCGAGCCCTATGCCAACGGGAAGAAGGAAGGTAAGAAATAGAATTTGTTGAACGGAGGTCGGTGCCTATCGCACTGGCCCCCGCTTTCGTCTAGCGGTAAAATCCTCAAAGCGGCGGTGCGATAAGTTCCTTGCAATCCGCCGCCCGGGTCAAGGCCGGCTCTGTAACCGCCTGCAATGATTCTAACGTGATGCCCGGCACCATCTCACGCACGACCAGGCCAGTGTCGGTGACGTCGATCACTGCGAGATCTGTGAAGATCCGCTTCACGCAACCGGCGGAAGTCAGAGGGTAGGAACATTTGTCGACGATTTTTGGCTCACCCTTGCGGGTGACGTGATCGGTCATAACCCAAACCTGCTTGGCGCCCGCCGCTAGGTCCATCGCGCCGCCGACCCCGGGGGGGAATGTTGGATTATCGGTCGTCCAATTGGCCAGATCACCGGTGCCGGACACCTGAAACGCGCCCAGCATGGCGATATCGATATGGCCACCCCTTATCATCGCGAAGGCGTCGGAATGCACGAAATAGGCACCGCCCGGCGACATGGTCACGGGCTGTTTGCCGGCATTCACCAAATCCGGGTCCTCTTCGCCCTCGGGAGGGCGTGGTCCGAAGCCGAGGACGCCGTTCTCGCTATGCAGGACGATCTCGCGATCCTCGGGCAGGTGGTCGGCACATTGGGTCGGAATGCCGATGCCAAGGTTCACATAGCTGCCGTCGGGAATTTCCCGTGCCGCCCGCCAGGCCAGTTGCTTACGCGAGAGTTTGTTTGGGGCCGCCTGGCCCGCGTCCACCGTTTCAACCGCCATGACATCACTCCCAAAAATAGTCCGATCGCAGCGCACTGTAAGCATTGTCGGGC
>JAPKDN010000238.1 GCA_028822575.1 Alphaproteobacteria bacterium
TTCGGTCATCCTGGCGTTCCAGCGGCATTGGTTGCCGGAACATATGACCGGTGCGTGTGATCCGCTCACGGCATGGCGGATAGCAGAGGTATTGAGGGCATATCGATGAATTTGTCGAGCCAGCGAAAGCTGGTATTTGTTTGCCGCCGGTTGCGCCTCCGCTGGCATCACGAGCCTCGGATGACGAGCGGAAGCAGTAGCCCTAGCTTTCGCTGGGGTGAAGGGTGATGATGGGTGTCATGGGGCACCAAACGCGAAGTGCAGGGTCGTCTCATCCGAAAAGTCCTTGGCGGTCTCCTCGATCACCACGATTACCCGCTTGCGGAGCCGCTGGGAGAGGGTGTAATACCCGCGCTCTTTAACGCGAACGCTCGTGCCCCCAACTATAAATGTGGTTAAGCAATGATGAGGCGTCCTTTTGGGCGGCTAGGTCCTGGAGGCAAGCGCTCCGCCGGGCTGGAACCGAGAGGGAACGTATCCGATGCTGGCTCCACTTGAGGGAACAAAATTGACCACCGCGCATGATCGCAACCGGAGCGAGTCATTTTTGCGCGTGGTTGGTTCTTCGAACGCGGTGCCAGCTGAAATCCAGACGCTCTCTCCGAAGCTGGCGGCGTTTTTCGCAACCACCGATTTGGACGCGCCCTGCCTGGTGATGGATGTTGATCTGGTCGAGACCACCTATCTCAACCTGGCCTCGGCTTTCAATGGTGCGCGCGTCTATTACGCGGTCAAGGCAAACCCGGCGGAGGGGATTGTCAAACGGTTGGTGGCTTTGGGCTCGGCCTTCGATTGCGCCAGTCTTCCAGAGATCAAGCTCTGTCTTCAACAGGGCGCCGCGCCGTCTAGCATCGGCTTCGGCAACACGATCAAGAAGGAACGCGACATCGCGGCCGCCCATGCGCTTGGCGTGAGCCTGTTCGCCTTTGACAGCAGGGGTGAACTTGAAAAGATTGCGCGCGCGGCACCCGGTGCCTCGGTTCAATGTCGCGTGTTGACCGATGGTGTCGGTGCCGAATGGCCCCTGTCGCGTAAGTTTGGATGCGGGCTTGATATGGCCGAGGCGTTGATGATCGAGGCCGCTGCGAAGGGGCTTGATGCCGCCGGGTTCTCTTTCCATGTAGGATCGCAGCAGACCGATCCAAGCCGTTGGGCGCCGGTTCTAGTCCAGATCGCCGGGTTGTTCACCCGGCTCGAGGCGTGTGGCTTGGCGCCGCGTCTGATCAATCTTGGCGGTGGCATGCCTGCGCATTATGATAAGCCGGTCGCGAATATAGAGGTCTATGGCGTCACGGTGATGGCGGCAGTCCGGCAAGCCTTCGCGCATCGGGTGTCCGATATACCTCTCGAGTTGATCGTCGAGCCGGGCCGTGGCCTCGTGGGTGACGCGGGTGTGATCCAGGCCGAAGTGGTTCTGGTGTCGGTTAAGGATGCCCGCGACGAGACCCGCTGGGTATACCTCGATATAGGCAAGTTTTCCGGGCTCGCGGAGACCATGGATGAAGCGATCAAGTACCGTTTTCTCACGTCCCACGACGGTGGGGAGACGGGGCCGGTGGTTCTTGCCGGCCCGACCTGCGACAGCGTCGATGTGTTGTACGAGAAATCTGACTACTGGCTTCCGCTTGGTCTGAAGGACGGGGACAAGGTCTGGATCATGGGCAGCGGTGCCTATACGGCGACCTATGCGTCGGTGGGCTTTAACGGTTTTGCGCCGTTGGAGAGTGTTTGCCTTTAGGGGCAGGGCCTTCTTACGCTGCCCCTACCGTTGACGACGCTGAGCCATGGGCCTAAGTCAGGCGTGGGTCAGATGGTTGGATGACTGCTGGCGTCTAGTCTTACGGGGCGAGGGGCTGGAGGAAAGTCCGGGCTCCACGGAAACACGGTGCCGGGTAACGCCCGGCGGGGGCGACCCCAGGGAAAGTGCAACAGAAAGTAAACCGCCACCGCGCGTCGGGTTTCGGCTTGGGCGTCCGGGGGTAAGGGTGAAAGGGTGCGGTAAGAGCGCACCGCGGCCCCAGCGATGGGGCTGGCATTGTAAACCCCACCGGGAGCAAGACCGAATAGGGACGGCCGGTCATATCCTTCGGGATGATGACGGGTGGGTTTTCGTGCCGTCGTCCGGGTAGGTCGCGCGAGGCGGCTGGTAACAGTCGTCCCAGAGGAATGGTCATCCATCCCGCAGGTCTTCGGACTCTAGGGGGGACAAAACCCGGCTTACAGACCATCTGACCCGATTTTGTTCCGCATTCAAGGAATTGTACCTCAACTCGGCGAATTATCGCCGCTGGGCGGAAAATCCGTCAGGTCCCGTATATCCCTGACCTAGCCGCTATTTTTCAGTTTATTCACCGTTGTCCGGTAATTGTCTCGGACAGCGCCGAAACATGGCCGGATGCGAAGGCATCGTCACGTGTTCCTCAAAAGAATAGAACAAAATAGGAACAAATAATCATGCACCTTTTTTCCATCCAGTACAATCGATCGTCTTTAGGACGATTCAGTTTCACTTAAACCGTGGCTACGAAGAGCCTTTCAAACACAAAGATCTCTTTAAAAATCCACAAAAATACATAAAATCCCATTGCACACCCATAAAAACCCATATATTATCCAAATAAATCCACGTTTGGTATATGGCTTCCTGGTTTAATGAAATTTCATAGCGATTAATCATAAATCGTTGAAATATCTAGTGAATTGGGTGGTCTGGGGCCAAGGTTTTGGTGGTTATGGCGAAGCAATTTGCTGGAATTCGCACGGGGGTCGAGGTGGCGGTTTTTCTGTCCACATTCGCGAATAAGGTTGATCGCAAGGGCCGGGTTTCCGTGCCCGCGCCGTTCCGGGCCGTGCTGGATCGCCAGGCCTCGGCCGGGATCATTCTTTATCCGTCTTTCAAGCACCCTTGCATCGAGGGCAGCGGTGATGAGCGAATCCAAGAGATTGTAAATTCCATCGACGCGCTCGATGCTTTCTCTGATGAAGCCGAGAATTTGCAAACCATTCTGGCGGACGCGCGCCAACTCACCATTGATTCGGACGGCCGAATCGTCATGCCGCCGGAACTGTTGAGTTATGCCGGGTTGACCGATAACGCGACTTTCGTTGGGCTGGGTAAAAGTTTCCAGGTCTGGGAGCGGGCCGCCTTCGAGGCGCATAGAGATCGTAACCGGGTGCGCGCGCGCGAGCAGGGTGCGACCTTACGGATCGTGGCGCACGGCACGGGTTTGTCGTCATGACTCCCGGTGCCGCACATGTATCGGTAATGGGCCAAGAGACTGTTGACGCGCTCAATATCAAGGCCGGCGGCTTGTATGTCGACGGCACTTTTGGGGCTGGTGGCCATGCCGCCGCGATGTTGGAGCGGGGGACGTGTCGGGTTTTTGCCATCGACCGGGATCCAGCGGCGATTGCTCGCGGGAGTGCGCTGCGCAAGTGTCATGGCGATCGATTGACCCTGATAGAGGGATGTTTTGGCGAAATGGACGTGCTGCTTCAAGCTAATGGCGCCGAGCATGTGGACGGCGTGGCGTTGGATCTTGGTGTTTCTTCGCCACAGATCGACGAGCCGGAGCGCGGGTTCTCATTTCGCTTTGACGGACCACTAGACATGCGCATGGGGCGCGATGGTCCGAGTGCCGCCGACGTTGTTAACACCATGGCCGAAGGGCCTTTGGCTGACATTATCTACGCATATGGCGAAGAACGGCTTTCCCGTCGGGTCGCCAAGGCGATTGTTCTGGCACGGACCGATGTCGCCATCCTGACTACTTCCCAGCTTGCCGAGATCGTGCGTCGAGTTGTGCCGAAGGCCAAACGTGGGGACGGGATCGATCCCGCGACCCGCACTTTTCAGGCCTTGCGTATCCATGTGAATGACGAGCTGGGAGAGCTGGACCGGGGGTTGAAATCTGCCGAGCGGTTGCTGGCGCCGGGCGGCCGTCTCGCAGTGATCTCTTTTCATTCCCTGGAAGATCGTCGAGTGAAGGCCTTCCTGCGGGCGCGTCAGGGTCGCGAGGCCGGCGGATCTCGCCATGCACCGCCACCATCGACGCCGAGCCGCGAGCCGTCCTTCGCCATGGTTACGAAAAAGCCGACTCTACCCACTGATTCCGAAATCGCCGCTAATCCAAGGTCCCGTTCCGCCCGACTTAGGGTCGCGGAACGCACGGCCGCGCCGGCCTGGGAAAGGGCGCCACGTTCATGATTCGTCGCGCCATGGTCCTGTGGGTCATCCTCGCCTCGTTGTTCGGCGTGTCGATGTTCCTTATCAAATACGAAGTTCAAACGCGAGAAGCCAAGCTCAAAGCGTTGCATCGAGACATCCTGGCGAACCAGGAGTCGATCCAGGTTCTACGGGCGGAATGGAGTTATTTGAACCAACCGGTCCGTATCGAATCGTTGATCCGGCGACATATGGACTTAAGGCCGACTGATACCTCGCAGCTCGGTGGTTTCGAGGCTCTGCCGGTTCGCCTGAGTAAGGCGACGCAAAAGCTGGAGGTCGCACGATGACGTTTCGTGCCCGAAACCACGCGTCTGAGCCGGACGCGGACATGGGGCCGATGATCGATGAGGCGGGCGTGCCGGTTATCCAAATTGAGGACGCTGCTAAGCAAGCGATAGAGGTAGGCCGTAACCGACTTCTGGTCGCCGGTGCCTTCTTCGCGGTCGCGTTCTGTTTGATCGCGGTGAGGCTTGTCGATATAGCGGTTTTACGCGGCGTAAACGAGCCATCGGTCGCGCGTGACGCTTCGTCCAATGTTCTAAAGACCGGGCGCGCCGATATCGTCGATCGTAACGGCATGTTGTTGGCGGTCAGCCTTTCCGCGCCTTCGCTCTATGCCGACCCCAAGGAGATCATCGACGCGGATGGTTCGGCCCGACGTCTGGTCACGATTCTTAACCATCTTGACGTGAATGAGGTCGCGGCAAAGCTTCGCGCCAACAAGCGGTTTGTGTGGATTCAGCGTGGTCTGACACCGCGTCAGCAGTACCGGATCAACGCGCTTGGATTGCCCGGCTTGCATTTCCAGCGCGAGGAACGCCGGGTTTATCCCCAGGGCAGTCTGGCGTCGCATGTCGTCGGCTTTGCCGGGAAAGACGCCACTGGGCTTGGCGGGATCGAAAAACAATTTGACGGCCTTTTGCGGGATGGCACCCGGCCTCTGGCGCTTTCCATGGATATTCGCGTCCAGCATATCTTGCGCGAGGAGATCGCGCGTCAGATGCACGCCTTTCAGGGCATTGGTGGCGCTGGCGTGGTTCTGGACGCCAATACCGGCGAAGTGATCGCGATGGTCTCGTTGCCGGATTTCGATCCGAATTTGGTCGGTACGGCTTCCGAGGACACACGCTTTAACCGGGCGACGCTCGGTGTGTATGAAATGGGCTCGACCTTCAAGATTTTCAACACGGCGCTGGCGCTTGAATCCGGCTCAGCGACCATGACCAGTGGTTACGACGCGACTAAGCCGATCCGGGTCGCCCGGTTCACGATCAACG